>NZ_RHOE01000049.1 GCF_003946385.1 Loigolactobacillus zhaoyuanensis | reverse complement strand
ATCACGATAGGGATCAAGCAGGCTAGGGCGTTGCTTTTTCGGTTTCTGTGGCTTGGCGTCACCTTCCTTTACTTCTTGATAAGCTTTCTTGGCAGTGCGATAGTCAACGTCATATTGTCGGCTTAAAGCGGCATAATTGGGTTCGATATTATTATCCACGTAACGTTTCACTCCTTCTCTAATGTCGTGTCTCACATCATTAACCTCCCCGATTAAGATGTGATTAATGGTATCAAAAAATGTAGGAAAACCGACAATTTCTCACCGCCCTTTTCCTACATTTTATAACTGCCGTTTACATACTACGACTGATTCTGAGTTGTTGAGCTGTTTATATTAAAAAGCTCGATACCTGGAAGTAATCACTCCAATAGTATCAAGCTGAATTCAATATTATAATAAAACTGGGTGATAAGAGCCCGGTTAAATACCGTGTTCTTACCACCCAGAAAGTCGTTTAAAACTTCGTCAAATAGCTTGCTTAAGCAGGCCTTTTTTGCGGCTGTAATTCTAAAGGAGGAATCATGTAACAGAAACTACTTTAATTATTTCAGTGGTTGCCATTTCCAATCTTCAACTTCAGGTAAATCTTGACCTTCAGCACGAATATAAGCATTATGCTTAGCTAACATATTGTCCATTTCTTGAATCAAATGAGCACCTTTGTTTTCGTAACCTGGGGTAACTTGCATTACTGCCTTAGTTAAGTGGAAACGATCGAGGCAGTTACGAACACGCATATCGAATGAGGTCGTAATGTCGCCTTCTTCACGATAACCATGAACATGAACATTATGGTTATGGCGATCAAAGAAGAGGGTCTTAACTAAGTCATCATAGCCGTGGTAAGCGAAAATAACTGGCTTGTCAGTGGTGAAGTAAGTGTCGAATTCACGATCAGATAAACCACGTGGGTCATCTTTCTTCAGACGTAATAAATCAACCACGTTAACGAAGCGAATCTTCAATTCAGGCACATTCTTGTGCAGAATTGAAATGGCAGCTAAACTTTCATAAGTTGGTTCAGATCCAGCAGCTGCAAAGACAACGTCGGGCTCTTCACCATTATCAGTACTTGCCCAGTCAATGATGCCTAAGCCATTATCGACTAATTCCTTAGCTTCATCAGCTTGGAACCATTGTGGCCGTGATTGTTTACTAGCAACGACTAAGTTGATAACTTGTTTAGTCTTCAAAGACTTGTCGAAAGCAGCAACCAAGGTGTTAGCATCAGCAGGTAAGTATTCACGAATGTATTCGGTTTTCTTCTCTGCCAAATGAGTGATGACACCAGGATCTTGATGTGAGTAACCATTATGATCTTGCTGGAACGCAGTTGAAGTGGCAATGATGTTTAGTGAAGGCACATCATCACGCCAAGGTGTTTCTTCATGCGAGTTGCGTAACCACTTGAAGTGCTGAGTCAACATTGAATCGACAACACGCAAGAATGATTCATAACTGGAGAAGAAACCATGGCGACCAGTTAAGTTATAAGTTTCCAACATACCTTCATCTAAATGTTCAGATAACATCGAATCGATCATGCGACCTTCGGGAGCAAGGAGCGCATCATTATTTTCCTTGATAGGTTCCATCCATTGACGGTTTGTCTTTTCAAAAATTGGTGCTAAACGGTTAGACAAAGTTTCATCTGGACCGAAGCCACGGAAATTTTTGTTCTTGTCGTTTAAGACGAAGACGTCACGAATGTAGTTACCTAAAACGGTCATATCTGAAGCTTCATTAGCACCGCGTTCAGTATTATCTAAAGCATAGTCAGCAACGTTAGGTAAGATCAAGTCCTTAGTTAAACGGCCACCATTTGTGACTGGGTTAGCAGCCATCCGGTGAGTACCTTTAGGCGTTAAAGCAGCAATTTCTGCTTTAAGTTTACCGTTTTCATCAAATAATTCGTCAGGACGGTATGACTTCAACCAAGTGACTAATTCGTCAATGTCTTCAGTATGGTTACGATCAACCGCGATCGGAATCTGATGAGCACGGAATGAGCCTTCGATTGGTGCGTTAGCTGGGCCTTTAGGACCTTTCCAGCCCTTAGGAGCGCGGAAAACGATCATTGGCCATACAGGACGTGATTCATCATTAGCTTCTTTAGCGTGTTCCCGAATAGCATGGATCTCTTCAATAACTTGATCCAAAGTCTCTGCCATCTTAGGGTGCATGATTTTAGGATCAGTACCTTCAACGAAGTAAGGTTTCCAGCCAAGACCCTTGAAATAGCTAGTTAACTCTTCTTTGGAGAGGCGAGACAAAATAGTTGGATTAGAAATCTTAAAACCGTTTAAGTTCAAGATTGGTAAAACAGTACCATCAGTTACCGGGTTCAAGAATTTGTTAACATGCCAAGAAGTTGCCAACGGACCAGTTTCAGATTCGCCATCACCAACAACAGTAGCGGCAATCAAACCAGGATTGTCCAAGACAGCACCGGCACCATGAAGAATCGAATAACCTAATTCGCCACCTTCATGAATTGAACCAGGTGTTTTAGGATCAGCATGAGATGCCACACCACCTGGGAACGAAAACTGTTTGAATAACTTCTTCATACCAGCTTCATCTTCTGTAATTGATGGGTAAGTTTCAGTGTAGCTACCATCAAGATATGAATTAGAAACCATGACTTGGCCACCATGACCTGGGCCTTCAATGTAGAACATGTTCAAGTTGTATTTATTAATAACTCGGTTTAAGTGGGCGTAAATAAAGTTCTGTCCAGAAATAGTACCCCAGTGACCGATTGGATGGACTTTTAAGTCGGCTGCGGTCAATTCTTTTCTTAATAGTGGATTGTTTAATAAATATAATTGTCCAACTGATACATAATCGGCAGCCCGCCAATAGGCATCAACCTTCTCTAAATATTCAGTGGAAGAATAGTCGGTATCTTTAACTGATGTTTGACTCATGTTGGCAATCTCCTTTGCAAATGTTTGCTTTATATTTCATTACACCTATATGATATCGTTTTCAGCATGAAAGTCAAGTGTGTTTTTTAAATTTGCAAAACATTTGCCAATTTAGACTTATTAATCAATAGTGACATCTTTAGAAGTCAATTCGCCATTGATAAATGAAACATCCGCTAAGCACATATCTTTGGCAATTTGTGGATTGATCGCATCATCAGTAATAACGACATCGATATCGTTAATATTGGCAGTCCTATAAAGGGCGGTTTTTTCAAACTTGGTGTGATCAGCTAAAACGATTTTAATCCGACAATGCGCCATCATTTGTTTAGAAACTTCAACTTCGCCAAAATAGTGGTTAGTTACGCCTGCTGTTAAGTTGACGCCGCCGCTACCAAAAAAGCCAACATCTGCGTAGATATTATTGATATTATCTAGAGTAAGTGGGCCAGAAACAGAGCCTTCATCACCACGAACGCTGCCGCCAAGAAAAATCATATCTACCTTTTTTTCATATAATAGGGTAGAAAGCACTGTTGTTGAGTTTGTAATTATCGTAATATTCTTTAGGCTACTGCGTTTAATTGCCTCTGCAACTTCAAAGGCAGTCGTGCCATAATCAAGAAAAATTGAATCGCCATCATGAATGAAACGAATTGCATTTTGAGCAATTTGCTGTTTTTCTGGAATGTTGATTGCAGTTCGATGACCGTATTTTGTACCACTGACAGTTTCAGAGGCAGTGGCACCACCACGAACCGCTTGAATAAGACCCTGTTTATCTAAAGTATAAATATCTTTTCTAATGGTTTCACGGGTCACATTTAATTCGTGACTAATATCAGCAATACGGACCACGCCTTGTTCTTTAACCATATCGATAATATATTGGCGTCGTTGATTAATATCCATGATCGATACCTCCTATGATTTAGCATTTTTCTTTGCATTATTAATGATAACAAGCTATATATTGATTATTGCCAATATAACACTTCGCAAAAAAAAAATCTATTAAAAGCTCAAAAATTCACTAATTCCTTTTGCACCAGCCAATTAAGCCTTTTTAGTAAGCAAGCTGTTCTGTGTGCTAATTAAGTGTGTTATTTGCAAAAAAAGATTAAATAAACTATTGCAAAATAATTGCAAACTGATATACTTAATCTGTTGAAAGCGTTTGCTAGAATTGCAAAAAGAAAGGGTGATATAGATGAGTGATGACACAGCGCTGAAAGTTAGTGATTACTTACGGGAACCATTAATTTTATTAAATACGAGTTTCAATAATACAGACGAATTATTTACAGGTGTAAATGAGATCGCTTTCGAAAAAGGATTTGTAACTGACCAGTTTTTACCAAAAATAAAAGCACGTGAGTCAACTTTTCCAACCGGGTTACAATTAGAAGACCGTGGCGTCGCTATTCCCCATACAGATGCGGACACGATCAAAAAAGAATTTGTGGCGATTGTGGTTAACCAACAACCAATTTCCTTTAAGCGAATGGATGATCCTGAATCCACTACACCGGTTAAAGTGGCGTTTGTTTTAGGCCTAAATCAACCACACGCACAACTGGAAATGCTTCAATCATTGATGGGAATTATTCAAGACAAAGCAGTTTTGGATAAATTGGAAACGGCTTCAAACAAACAAGAGGTTCAACAAATACTTAATTAATAGAGGAGATTTTTAAAATGAACAAAAAAGTTAATGTACTTGTCGCTTGCGGCGCGGGTATTGCTACTTCAACTGTTGTTATGAAAAAAGTTGAAGACTTATTTAAAGAAAACAACATTGAGGCTAACCTGATTCAAATCAAAATTGCTGAAGCTGCGTCAAAACAAGATGATGCTGATTTATTGATTTCGACCACTGTTTTGCCAACACAGTACCGGATCCCAGCAATTAAAGCTATGAGTTTCTTAACTGGTATCGGCGTTGATAAAGTAAAAGCTGAAATCTTAGACGCCGTTAAAGAAATTCAATCAGCTTAATTGCGTAGATCTAGGAGGATAAACTAATGGATATTCTATCTAATGTTGTACAAAGTATTATCGGGGTTGGCCCTAGCGTAATGCTACCAATCATCATTTTCATTGTTGGTTTGATTTTTCGTGTCAAACCAGGTAAAGCCTTAGTTTCTGGTATCACTGTTGGTATCGGAATGATCGGGATCAATTTAGTTATTAATTTATTAACAACTAGTGTTGGTCCAGCTGCGCAAGCAATGGTTAAACGGTTTGGTTTCAACCTGACAATTATTGATGCTGGGTGGCCAGCTGTTTCTGCCGGGACTTGGGCACAACCAATTGCAGCAATTATGATTCCAATTATTTTAGTGGTAAATATTGGCCTTATCTTAATTAAATTTACTAAGACTTTGGATATTGATATTTGGAATTATTGGCATATGATCGCCGCTTCATCAACTGCTTATGTTGTTACTAAGAGTTGGTGGTTCAGTATTCTTTGTGGGATTCTCTATGAAGCGGTTGTATTGCTTATTGCCGATAAAACAGCACCAAAAGTTCAAGAATATTATGGTCTAGAAGGGATTAGTTTCCCAACTGGTTCAGCTGCTGCTTATGGCTTGCTAGGCATTCCAGTCGGCTGGGTCGTTAGCAGAATTCCTGGTATCAACAAAATGGATGTTGATCCAGAAACAATTCAAAAACGTTTTGGTATTTTTGGTGAACCAATGGTCATGGGGATCATTATTGGTGCGTTATTAGCCGCTTTAGGTGGCTATTCTGTACCAAACATTTTGAAATTAGGGATGTCCATGGGTGGTGTTATGTTCTTAATGCCACGGATGGTCAAAATCCTAATGGAAGGGTTAATTCCAATTCAAGAGGGTGCCCAAAGTTTATTACAAAGTAAGTATGGTGATCGTGAAATCTACTTAGGTATGGATGCCGCATTGTCAACAGGGGCACCAGCTACATTAGCAACTGGTTTGTTAATGGTCCCAATCACGTTGTTCTTGGCGATCATCTTACCAGGTAATCGTGTATTACCATTTGGCGATTTGGCAACGATTCCGTTCTTTGTTGCCTTGATCGTTCCTAGCCGTAAAGGGAACATTGTTCATTCCGTAATTTCATGTACGATCGTTATGGCTGTTGGCTTGTTAATGGCAACCGACTTCGGTCCAACGCTGACGACAATGATGCACGGAATTGTTAAATTCCCACAAGGCGCTGCCGAAGTAAGTAACTTAGATACTGGTGGTAACGTTTTAAACTGGTTAGTTCTTAAGTTCTCGCAATTAGTTAAGCCATTATTTTAATTAATTTGATTTAAAAGGAGATATTATCAATGAGTGATGTAGCAAAAACAATGGAAGCAGTTGTTAAAAGTGAAGCAGGATACGACAATATGTCGATTCAAGAAGTTCCTGTACCAGAAGTAACAGGTGATCGTGTTTTACTCAAAGTTGCTTATACAGGTATCTGTGGGACTGATATTCATACATTCAAAGGTCAATATGCTAATGCGGTTACACCTTTGGTACTAGGACATGAATTCTCTGGTAAAGTTGTTGCCGTAGGTCCTGATGCAACTAAGGTTAAACCAGGTGATCGTGTAACTTCTGAAACAACTTTTAACACTTGTGGTAAATGTGTTTACTGTAAAGCAGGTGAATATAATTTATGTGAAAACCGTGAAGGTATCGGTACTAAAGCTAATGGGAGTATGGCTAACTACGTTCTTACTCGCGACGAGAGTTGTCATATCTTACCAGACAATGTTAGCTACAAAATGGCTGCTATGTCAGAACCTTTGGCTTCATGTGTTCACGCTATGTATCAAAAGACGCCGTTCACTTTACATGATACCTTATTGATCATGGGACCTGGACCAATGGGCTTGCTTTCATTACAAATTGCTAAGGAAATTGGGGCCTTCACTATTGTTACTGGGATCACCAAAGATCAAGAACGACTTGATATTGCTAAAGAATTAGGTGCTGACATTATTGTTAATACTCAGACTGAAGATTTAGCAAAAGTTATTATGGATGCAACTGATGGTGTTGGTGTCACTAAAGTTTATGATTGTTCCGGCGCCGTACCAGCCGTTAATGCTGCTTTGCCTTTGATCCGTAAAGGTGGTACTTTCCAACAAGTTGGTTTGTTTGCTAAACCAATGAATGAATTAGATGAACGTTCAATCATTCAACATGAAATTAGTTATGTTGGTTCACGCTCACAAAATCCATATGACTGGCCAATTGCTTTACACCTTGAAAGTAAAGGCGCAATCAATCAGGACAAGATGGTTACTAAAGTCTTTGATCTCGAACACTGGCGTGATGCTTTTGAAGCTATGATGGCTGGTCAAGAATTGAAAGTTTTGATTGCATCTAATCCAGACGATCCAGATTTAGCTAACTAATTAATTTAATCTGTAGCGTCTAAAAAAGCTTCTAAAATCAGAATAGAATGAAGTGCAACACAAAAGTAAATAATTTCTACGCTGCTAAGGTATGTTCTAAGTATTCACACAGGGACATACCTTTTGTTTTCAACGAGATTCGTTGGTGATTAAACGGCGCTTTATCAAATCCTGTTGATAGCTAATTTTAGATAGAATTGGAGGTTAATAACTTCCAATTTTGTTTACAAAGAGCCCAGTCGATTAAATTAGCAGTCCGTTTTGCGAATGATACTTATATCAAGGTAGGAGAGCTTAACGGTTTTCCTACTTTTTTATTTCCAGATTTTTCGATAAATCTATTACTAGAAGTAGTGATTGTCGGGAAGGTAGTAACGAAAAACCTAATATTTTTGCGATAGGTGCTTTGATATAATAGAAAATAATCTAAGTATTTGGTATGTAGGATGTATTTTTTGGGGTTTTAAGTTACTTTTATTATTTGCGCGCATTTTAGAATCAAGTTAGCCACTGTCTCAAAATTTTTTGGACAATAAAAAACATCAAGAACAGATATCCTGTATCATTGAAGTTCCTACACAAACAATGGAAGAGGATGTTGTCTTGATGCAGAAACAGGATAGCACACACCGCCAAAAAGGTCAGCACTTAACATCACTCGAGCGCGGAAAAGTGGCCGGATTCCGCCAAGCTGGGAAGTCCAATCGTTGGATTGCTGCTGAAATTGGCGTCTGCCCGCAGACCATTAATAATGAAATCAAGCGAGGTACAGTAGATCAGGTCAAGAAGAGTAATGGCAAGCGCGTCTACCATCGACAATACCTACCAGAGGCTGCTCAGGCACGTTACGAGACTGCACGCTTGAGCTGCCATCGTCCTGACAAGTTCGCCAGTGTACAGGTCTTCTTAGCCTGGTACGTACAGCGAGCTAAGCAGGACAAATGGTCGCCGGATGCTTCAATCGGCTATGCCAAGCGACACAAGCTGTTTACTCCTGAAGAGCTTGTTTGTGCCTCGACTTTGTACCAGTACATTGACGACCAACGCCTAGAGATTCGAAATATCGACCTGTTGGAGAAGACTAAGCGGAAGACCTCTCACCAGCACCACACCAAGGCTAAGCGCCTGGCTGGCCGCAGTATCGAGGAACGGCCTAAGGTCGTTGAACGACGCAGGCAGTTCGGTCACTGGGAGATGGATACCATTGTCGGTAAACGCAATGGCAAGGAGAGCGTCATCTTGACTCTGATTGAGCGCAAGACCCGTTGCCAACTTCTCCGCTTGATCGAAGGACGAGATGCAGACTCTGTGAGCTATGCATTGCGTGGAATCAAGCGCGAATGGGGAGCTTGCATCAAGACCATCACAGCAGACAACGGACCCGAGTTCACCGCCTTAAATACTGCTTTTGCTGGGACGGAAACTGAGATCTTCTACGCCCATCCTTACACGTCCTGCGACCGTGGCACCAACGAGGCACATAACCGGATGATCCGCCAGGACTTCCCTAAGGGCATGTCCCTAGATGACATTAGCCCTAGTCAAGTGCAGGCCACGCAAGACCGCTTGAATCAGTTGCCTCGCAAACAACAGGGCTACTGCACACCCCAGCAAAACTTTGAGGCCGAAGCACGGCGCGTTCGCCGCATGGCCCAGTAGTCTTCTAGCGCCACAACTTCTATTTGATAACGGCCTGTTCTGGGATTGTCCTCAACGACTGGCTAACTTGTTCTTGCAATTTACGGGAAGTATTTTCCAGCTTATCACGATAAATTATTTGATCTTGTGTTACCGAGTGAGTTACTGGGGCATATTACAGCCGAAGCTGCCAGCTTAACTAGCTTACCTGCGGGCTTGCCTGTATTTGCTACAGCTAATGATAAGGCTGTGGAAGCTTTAGGTGCTGGGCTAATTAAAGCTGACGAATTATTAGTATCATTAGGCACTTACACCACCTCGATGATGACTGGTGAAAAAAACTATGGTACTGGCTTAACCGACGCTTTTTGGTCAAATATGGCTGATCAACCGCACCGTTATCTATATGAATCTGGTGGTATTCGCCGAGGAATGTGGACTATTAGTTGGTTTAAAAATTTATTTGGTCCTGAACTAGATGAATTATTAAAAAGCCAAGGGACTTCAATGCTAGCTCGATTAAATGAAGAAGCAGCAGTGGTACCTGCTGGAAGTGATGGGTTAGTTGCGTTAATGGACTGGTTACCACCTCTGGATAAAAAATATCGACGTGGTGGATTGATTGGATTTGATAACCGACATGGTCGTGGACATATTTTCCGAGCAATTATGGAAGGTTTAGCGTTGACCATGTTCAATTATTCAACACACATGATCGAGCAACTAAAGCGCCAACCATCCGCTATGATTGTGACCGGCGGTGGTTCTAATAGTGATTTGTTTATGCAAATACTAGCTGACGTTTATAATATACCAACGCGAAGAAACGTGATCAATGGGGCTGCTAGTTTAGGTGCCGCGATCAACGTAGCGATTGGCGCTAATGTTTACCCCGATTATGATACTGCAATTGAATCTATGGTTAGAACTGACCGCACATTCCAACCAGATCCGACTAATGTGGTGCATTATCAACAAATTGCTGTACGTTATCAACAACTATATACGGATTTAGACCCAGTGTTTAAAACAGCAAATCCAGAAAACGAGGCGTGAATAATGACGGTCGATGAAATTATTACTCAATTACAAAGTTTTGTGGGCGCGGAAAATATAGAAATTGGACGTGAACAATTAGAAGAAAGCAGCATCGATCTTTATCGTAAATGGGAACAAGCACAGCATGAATTTAATCAAATTACGCCGCCAATTGCGATTGTTTATATAACTAATGTGGCCCAGGTTCAACAAGTGTTACGCTTTGCGGATGAAAATAAGCTTAATGTTATCCCGCGGACTGGTGGTTCCGATATTGAACGTGGGCTAGAAACAGGCGGCAAGGAGCCACATTTTATTTTAGATGGTAGCCGGATGAATCAAATCTTAAAAGTTGATCCAACCAATATGCAAGTTACGGTTGAAGCAGGAGTTTCCCTACAAGTGCTTGAAGATAATCTAAATAAAATGGGTTACACTACTGGTCATTCACCACAGTCTAAACCAATTACCCAAATTGGTGGCTTGATTGCGACACGGAGTATTGGCCAATATTCCACCTTGTATGGCGGTATTGAAGATATGGTCGCGGGTTTAGCTGGCGTTTTACCAGACGGAACAACGTTTGATATTAAGCCGATCCCACGACGCGCAGCAGGTCCTGATATTCGTCAAATATTTATCGGCAGCGAAGGAACGATAGCGTTTATTACGCAAGCGACTTTGAAAATGCACACTTGGCAGCCAGACAATAATATTTACCTTGGTTGGGCATTTGATGACTTGGCGGCTGGCTTTAAGATTCTGCGCGATGTCATGGTTGCTGGGTACCGGCCATCGATGGCGCGCGTTTATGAAGCTGGCGATGCTGCACTACACTTTGCTGATTTTGTGCATGAACAACATGTTTTACTGTTTATGGCTGAGGGACCAGCTAATATTGCTCAGGCGACAGCAGATGGTATTCGGGCCATTGTTGCTGCTAATGCAGGGTTTACTGAATTTCCAGGTCAGCATGTTAAGGACTGGTTGGATCATTTGAATTGGGATAATAAACGGGTCAATGATGAGCGAATTTATTTTGCTAAAACTCATCAGGTCGGATACACCACCGAAATTGCTGCCGGCTGGAGTGAAATTGTGCCATTATTTATGTCAGTCCAAACTCGTGTGATGCAGGAAGTGGCGGGAATGATTGGAATTAGCGGTCATTCATCACATCAATATATTAATGGGACTAATATGTACTTTATTTATGGTTATTGGATGGATAAAGTTAATGCAACTGAGATAACGGTTCACGATCAAATCAATCGGATCATCGTTGAAGAAACTTTGAAGCATGCTGGCACGATCGTTCATCACCACGGAATCGGAAAAGCACGCGCACCTTATATTCAAGAAGAATATGGGACCTCTTATCCAGTGCTGAAAAAATTATTGCAAGCCTTTGATCCGCATAACACGATGAATGCTGGATCGATCATTCCAATTGATTTGTGGAATAAATCAGATCAATAAGCAATTGACACGTAAATGCGTAACGGCTATGTTGTGCATTTTCTAAGTTGAGGAGGGTTAGTATGGAAGGGCATAAAGGGTTTACTTTTAAAGCTGCTTTGCTGGGTATATCGCTATTACTTTACAGCGCTGGAGCCGTTGCAACGGCGATACCGTTGATGCTGCAAGATTTTACGAATGTTTCACGAACCATGGTCGAAATGCTGATCACTGTGCCTAGTGTTGTTGTTTTAATTTTCGTTTTCTTTAGCAATTTATTGGTCCGCTGGCTAGGGGATAAAGCCACTATTATCATTGGCTTAATCGTCGTTATCATCAGTGGCATGTTACCGTTCTTTACAGATAATTTCACTTTGATTATTATCTCGCGGATGTTGTTAGGGGCGGGTATTGGTTTATTTAATTCATTATCCTATAGTATTATCGGTAAATTTTTTGCCGATGCTGAGTTAGCTAAAATGATGGGCTTTCAAACTGCCATTGGTAGCTTCGGTAATTTTCTAATGGTCATGATCGTTAGTGGATTACTAGGCTTTGGCTGGCATGCTGCATATCTAGTCTATTTGCTAGCCGTACCAATTTTACTATTATTTTGGTGGAAGATCCCCAGTCGTAAGAATGAGCAACCATACTTGGTTAAAGCAGCACCGGTGGTTGATTCTGAGGAAAAAACACAGGAAAAACCTCATTTAAATGCGCTGATCTTGGCGTTTTTAGCCATCATTTTTATTTATTATTTTGCTTGGCCAACGCCGCCGCTTAATATGGGCAGTGTTATTCTAGGACGTGGCTATGCCAATCTACAAGAAGCCACGATTGCTATTAGCTTGCTTAGTTTAGCCTCAATGTTTGGCGGCGTCATGTTCAGTACTCACTATCGGTTACTTGGTCGGTTAGTCCTGCCATTAGGAATGGCGATCGGTGGTGGCGCTTTTATCGGTATGGTCAGTTCAACTAATCTGATCGTAACAATCATCTTCGCTATGATAGCAGGTTATACGGCTGGTGGATCTAATCCGTATATTTTTCTACGGGTCAACGAATCCGCACAGAATAATGCCACCGCCGTTTTAGGCCAATCATTGTTAGTGATCGGTGCTAATGTCGCCTACTTCTTGCTACCCGTATTTTGGGGCGCGGTTAATTCGGTTCAACACGCTAGTGAGATTCAGATTCCGCGAACTGTGATCTTCGGTGCGGGGCTAATTATGCTGACTTTAGCTGCCATCATTTTCCTAAGTATGGTCTTTTCAAAAAAACGGCAACCTGGTTCTGATTCGACAACGAAATAAATAACCACTAATGGCCGATCAGCCTACTGAAAAAGTAGGGTTGACCGGCTATTTTTTTTGCTTTTTTTGATATTGCCTATCATTTTCATTTGAATGATCAGTAAAGTAAACGATTGATTTAACGGACCGTGAATGGTGGTGCAAAGTAGTTCCGGTTATTTCTATGTAACTAGATTTGGTACTACGGCTATACTACTTGAAAGCGCTTATTGAGCCTTTGTCACCATCAAGTGACAAAGTGAGCATTAATGTTTTTTCTATTTGCAACTATAATAAAAATATAGAAGGAGGGTAAAACTTATGACAGACTTATTTACGAGAGATCAAATTAATTCAAATATTGTTGGTACGACGCAAACTGAGATATTGACTAACCTTGCGAATTGGGCGACAGACCTTGGTATTGCTAAGGATGCTGATCAGTTGGTCAAAGATTACCAAGCGCGTGAGCAAGAATCGACCACTGGTTTTGGTAACGGAATTGCGATTCCCCATGCGAAGTCGAACAACATTGAACATGCCGCAATTCTATTTGCACGTGGGACTACTGATGTTGAATGGGCTGCTTTAGACGATAAGCCGGTTAATGTTTGGATCAGTTTACTCGTTCCGGATAACCAGGCAGATACACATTTGAAATTATTAGCTAAATTAAGTCGGCAATTGATTCATCAGGACTTTATTCAATTATTAAAAACCGGCACAGCTGATGAAGTTTATGCCCGGATAACTGAAATTATTTCTTAATTACTTTTAAATTGCGGTAAAAATAGTTACTTGGCGAAGGAGTGCCATGCTTTTGATGAGCATGGTTGCGGCCATCAAAATGGACATCGATCGTAACATCGAAGATTGTTGACGTACTTGGTCAACTATCTACATTAATTGTGAAGGAGTGCCATGCTTTTGATGAGCGTGGTTGCGGCCATCAAAATGGACATCGATCGTAACATCAAGATTGTTGACGTATTTGGTCAACAACCTACATTAATTGTGAAGGAGTGAGAATAATGGCAGTAAAGAAAATTGTAGCCGTTACCAATTGTCCGGCTGGGATCGCCCATACCTATATGGTTGCCGAGGCGATATCGGAAAAAGCTAAAAGCTTGGGTTATGAGGCCCACGTTGAAACGCAAGGTGCTAGTGGCGTTGAGGATCGTTTAACACCAGAGCAGATTAAGGAAGCCGATTACGTCATCCTAGCCCTTGGTAAAGGGATGACCGATGAGGATAAGGCGCGTTTCAATGGTAAAAAAGTTGTTGAGCTACCCGTATCAGATGCTTTGAAACATATTGAAACCTTATTCGATGATATTGATGATAAAGCACATGTTTTTGAAACCTCTGGTGTAAAGTTAGGTGCTGACCAAGCCGCCGTCAAAGAGGGTGTTATGAGCTATTTGATGGCTGGTGTTTCTGGCGCATTACCATTTGTAATTGGTGGTGGGTTAATGCTGGCTATTGGTAGCCTGATGGTTCAATTCGGGATGGCCAACACTGCGCTTGACGCCGCTAAAAATATTCAACCGTCATTAGCTTGGGTCGTTTCTCAAATTGGTACTTTAGGTTTCACCTTTATGATTCCGATCATGGGCGCGTATATTGCCATGGCAATTGGTGACAAGCCAGCTTTTGCGCCAGCCTTTATCGCGACTTATTTAGCTAATAGTCCAGATTTATTAGGTACAGAAACTGGGGCTGGCTTCTTAGGCGCGATCATACTTGGTTTATCAGTTGGGTATTTTGTTAAGTACTTCAAGAAAATTCGTCTAGGTAAGAATTTCCAATCCGTTTTAGGTTATCTGATCATTCCGTTTGTCACATTATTAGTTTTCGGCTTATTGACTTACTACTTGATTGGGCCATTTTCTGGCTGGTTAATGCAAGCCTTATTGACCTTCTTACAGAACATTCCAACATCAATGAAAGTAATCGGTGGTTTCGTCGTCGGTTGTATGCTTGCGTTTGATATGGGTGGTCCAGTTAATAAAGCAGCATGGTTTTTCGGTTTCTCACTATTAAGTTCACATGTTTATATTTGGTACGGGATCGTGGGTGTCGTTACATTAATGCCACCGATGGCTGCTGCTATTGCTTGCTGGATCCGGCCAAAATTATTCACACAACAAGAACGTGCTGCTGCACCTAGCGCGATGGTCGTTGGGATGACAGTTGCGACTGAGCCGGCTATTCCATACGCATTGGCGGCACCAGTACCGATGATTGCTGCCAATGTATTATCTGGTGGGATCGCGGGTGCCTTAAGTATTCTATTCAATATTGAACGTACTGCCCCTGGTATTGGGATTTTTGATCCGTTACTTGGTTTGATCCACCCTTGGTATGCTTATTATCCAGTACTTGCCGTTGGCTTGATCTTAAATGTAGTCTTCATTATCTGGTTTAAGTCTGCTTGGGTAAAACATGAAGAAAAGAAACAGGCACAAAAGGCTGCTTAATAATTGTCGCAAAGAAGGCTGGTAGATTTATCGACCTTCTTTTTGCGATATCAAGATTTCTTAGTATAGTTAAGCTAGAACGAGCGGCTTGAACTTGCTGGACTTGGGCTTAGTCCAATCGATAATAAGATTGTCAAGAACGAGCGACAGTACGCCTTTTTAGGCACGCTTAATTTGAATCAGTTATAAAACGCTGACTTAAGTTCTTGATCAATAACCAATTTTGTGAAGCAGGAGGGATAGGATAATATGCAATATGATTTTGACCATATCATCGACCGCAAAGGTACTTACAGTACACAATGGGATTATATTGCGGACCGTTTTGGCCGTGATGATATCTTACCATTTTCAATTTCTGACACTGATTTTCCCGTACCGCAGGCGGTTCAGACTGCGCTGACTAAGCGCATGCAACACCCAATTTATGGTTATACGCGTTGGAACCATGCGGATTATAAAAATAGTATCGTTGAGTGGTTTAAACGACGTGATCAGGTGACTATCGATCCTGACTGGATCTGCTACAGTCCCAGTGTTGTGTGGTCGATCGGCACTATGATTCGCTTGAAAAGTCTGCCTGGCGAAGCGGTGGCCACGTTCACACCAATGTATGATGCTTTTTATGGTGTGATCGAACAAAATAATCGCTTGTTAGTTCCTGTACGATTAGCTGCCGCTGATGCTGGTTATGAGGTTGACTGGGATAGTCTGGAAACTGTGCTGGCACAACCACAAGTCAAAATTTTCTTATTAACTAATCCACACAATCCAACTGGCAAGGTATTTACAAAAGCTGAATTGACCCGACTAACTGCCTTGGCGCAGCAATACGGCGTGTTCATAATTTCGGATGATATCCATAAAGATATTGTTTATGGACCGGCAAAATATACACCATTAACTGAAATCACACAGACGAATATGATGTTAGCTTGTTCGGCAACCAAAAGTTTTAACACACCCGGTTTAGGCGGTGCTTATTTATTGTTACCTGATGCTGAATTGCGTGAGGCGTATTTACGCGAGTTGAAAGCCAAAAATGCGTTGTCGTCAGCTAGTATTTTTGGCATTACGGCACAAATGGCCTGTTATTCGAATGACGGTGCCGAATACTTGGATCAATTAGTGCCGTATCTACAAGCTAATTTACAATACGTTAAGCAGTTTTTAGCTGAAAAATTACCGGCGATCCGCTTCACTGTGCCTGAGGGAACCTATCTTGCTTGGCTGAACGTTACAGATCTGAATTTAGCTAGTGATCAGTTACAAGATCAGCTGGTTAATACAGGTCATGTCGGTATCATGGCGGGGGCAACCTATGGCGATGCGCATTATTTGCGGATGAATATTGCTTGCCCACGAGCTAAGCTGGAAGAAGGGCTGGCACGCCTTCTGAAGGGAGTGGACGCATGAGATGCTCAACGTACGTGCTCAGCATTTAATTCGGTTACTGCAAGAAAAGGACCAGACGGGAAAAGAGCTTGCAACTGCTCTGGATACCTCTAGACGTACGGTGATTCGCGACATCAATATCATTAATTCTGTCTTTGCTGAGCAGAAAATTGGCCAGATCGTTAGCGGTCAAAATTATCATCTAGAGATTGAAGAAACAGCGGCATTTCAGCGGTTGCTCAATGAATTTCGGCGCGAGCAAGATATTGTTCTGTTTGAATTATTGCGCCGCCCAACAGTCACACTACCAGAATTAGGCGAACTCACTTATATGTCGCGTGCAGCACTATTATCGCTGTTTACAAAGCTTAATCAAGAGTTTCATGACGTTTTGACAATAACCACAAAAAGTGGTGAAGGAATCGTTTTAACGATCGATAAGACTAGCCGGATTGATATTTTGGCTTATCTGTTACGCGAACACAAAACTTTTTATTCCGAAAGCCCGATCGAGCAAACAATATTAACTAAAACAATTATGCCAGCCGTACAGTCGGTAGTGCCGCAGCGATTGTTTGATTACTTGACGCGCGGTCAGTTTCTTGCTCAAATAACGGCTTGTGCGATCGGCGCACAATTTGCTGATGAGTTTAAGTCAGAGATTCAGTTAGATCTTAGTATGTATCAGCAAATCCAGCCGCAATTACGTAAAATATTAGAAAATTATTATGGGGTTAAGGTCGAATTACTGAATACGATCACGGTCAACGCAGTCCGTGAGCAAATTCTAGCGCTTGATGATCGGAAAATTCTGGCGCAACGTGAACGGCCATTTACCAACGAAATTTTTAGTCATTTATGTCGTTGTGCTATGTTTCCAACGTTTGCTGATACGATATTGATCAAACAAATCACCAATCTTGAGATCAATAATCCATTTGTTTTTGATCTGGCTTTTGCATTGACTGAAAAACTTAGTCGGCGTTTTCCAAGCATCAATATTGAACCGCAATTTATCGCCTTATACACGTTGCATACGGTTGATACACCAACTGAGCAAAACGTGAATGCTTTATTGATTTTTTCGCAGCAAGCAGTTGGTCGAATCAATCAAATGATCGTATCAGAACATATTCCCAACGTTGATATTGAAGAAGTGTCAATTTCTGATATTGGAACGGAGCCGCTGGATATCGCTAGTTATGATTTAATTCTGGTCAATGGCCGCGGAGAAGATCTACCAAACAGCATAACACGTGTCGATATGGTATTTAATGGTATCATTGGTAGCCAGGAGTTAAGTAAGCTCAAGAAACTTGCTGATAATAGTTTCTTTGAAATGAAGTTTCCCGACTTTTTCCCACCGGATCATTTTTTGACCGTCACGACTAAGGGTAACGCGGCTGATGTGTTGGCAGCTGGTCTTAATCAATTAGCGGCAAATCAGCAAATCGACCAGCTAGCCATTCAAAATTTATTAAAACGAGAAAAAATGAATAACCAACTGATCATCAACGAAATCTCGATTCCGCATGCAACTGCTGATATTCCAGGCGCATATGAAATATTTGTGCTTCGGCCTAATTCAGGTAATTCGTTACAAATCAGTCAGCAACCGATTACGCTTTTTCTTTGTGTATTGGTTAAATCAGCGATCGTTGATCCCGGCAAGATTTTTAGCTATATTTATAAACGGCTTGCTAATGTTGATCCTGCTCAATTAGCAAAAATCACCACTTATGAGCAAATGCTGGCTTTGTTTAACTGATAATATTTTAAGCTATAGTATCAAGTATGTGGTCGTTGTGTTTTCTGCAGCAACCACTTTTTTGTTGGGTTTTCTGTAGCAAAAAATGGATAAGAACGCTTTTATTTTTAATTGGTAACTAGGTTGTACTAGTGGAGAGTTTTTCACTAGCATACAAAAGGCTTCAGTTGAAGTCTATTGTGTGCTATAATTAGTTTATCAGGGAGGTTAGTATTATGCCAGTTACTTCATTACGTTTTAAAGACGACCAATATAACGAAATCAAAGAAATGGCTGCTTTTTATGGTGTTTCGGTTACAACTTTTATGCGCAAAACTATTTTGGAGCGATTAGAAGATGAACAAGACTATCAAGATGCTGTAGACAGTATTGATTCGAGTGATGGCAAACTAGTTTCGCGTCTGGAAATGTTGGAGCGGTTTAACTCTAATTCATGAAAACTTACACTTGGAAATTTAATAAAACGGCAACTAAAAATTTTAGTAAATTGGATCAACAGGTCCAACGTCGTTTAATTCATTGGCTAGATGAACACATCGAAGGTAGCCATAATCCACGGACTTGGGGCAAAGCGTTAGAAGGGGATCGGGGTACTTTTTGGCGTTATCGTGTAGGCGGATTTAGAATTATTGCCGATATTCAAGATAGTCAATTTATTGTTTTGGTGGTCAAGGCGGCTAAACGAAATGATATTTATAAAAATTAAAGGTCATAAAATTCTGAAGTTCGATGATGACATTAAAAATCCTAGTGACTGTTGAGCACCGTCTAACAGTTACTAGGATTTTTAATATCTGCCGGATTTACAATGTAAGTGCAACACCAAAATAACTAGACCAAAAAGGCCATGAAGCCTTAAACTTATAAGTGACAAAACCAATAAGTTAGGACGGACTTCATGACCCAATCTAAAGATACCATCAAAAAATCTTATAAGCAACTATC
>NZ_RHOE01000048.1 GCF_003946385.1 Loigolactobacillus zhaoyuanensis | reverse complement strand
TCCAAGGAATCCAAGACGCGCTTAACCACCGGCCACGTCGGAGCTTGAACTACAACTGCGCCAGTGAACTATTCATTGATTTAGATGATTAACTATACCAATTTATAAGAATAGGTCGATACTGTTGCACTTGATTTGACAATTTGGGGTTTTCTTTTTTTAAACAATTCACGAACATCTCGTGAACCTTTTTGGAAATGACATCCGGTGTAGTGACGTAAATCTTTGTTGATGCTAAGTCGGAATGAGTAAGTGCTTCGGAGATGTCTTCAAAAGAAGCGCCATCCTCACGAGCAAGTGTACCAAGAGTGTGGCGCTCGTGTTTTGGTCATGGTATCTACGAATCAACAGTTCAAGAAAAGTAAGTAAAGCAATATTCAGTTGTCAAAGGGCGTGCAGCTTATATCATCTGCTCGCTATATACATACAAATAAAAGATGAAGCCAAAAAAGCAAATTAATCAAAAAAGATTAACTTGCTTCATCGTAGTTCTATAGATACCGTTCTAAATTAAATTTGTAGCCGGTACGAATGAAATATTCACTTAATATTTGATAATGATCCTCGTCAAATTTAAATTGACCCCAACAGGTGATGCTGATAATTAATGGCTGAAATTCTGTCAATAACTGTGTCCTGGCCAGTGGATCACCTTGCGCGGCTGTTTGAAAATTGTCAGAATGTGAGGTTACCTGAAATTATTAATAGCGTGGGTATCATCCCAATTTAGCTATTAAATGTTGTGGGGGAGAGTTGGCCCAACTTGTTTGAACTTTTAAGTGCTCAAAAACCATGTTATTAATAGGAACGCTTAGCTCAAGTCAGTCATCTCAAATTCGGCCGTTGTTTTGTTCTTTAAAGTAAAGGAGATAACTAAGCAAATAACTGAAATTCCAGTGGCCGCAATGAATCCCCAATGGTAACCAATTGTTAAACCTAATTTTCCTGATTGATTAGATAATTGGGTACCAAATGAAGAAATAGTTACGATTAATGCTGTGCCAAGGGAGGAGGCTACTTGCCGAACTGTTGATGCAACGGTGTTACCATGTACTAGCAATTCCGTTGGTAGGGCATTGATGCCGGAAGTTAAGACTTGCATTGATACCATACTAAGGCCGGCCATACGTAAAGTGTAACAGATGCCAATTAGCAAATAACTTGTACTTTCGTTAAAGAAAATCATTGGGATCGTTGTGATTACAGTTACAGCAAAGCCCACAATTGCCATCAGTTTAATGCCATATTTATCAAAGAGTTTGCCTGAAATTGGTGCGATAGCCATAGTGGCAATTGCTCCTGGCATTAGTAACAGACCAGTGGTCAATGCAGAAGCGCCATGAACGTTCTGTATATATAGCGGTAATAGTAATTCAGCACCGAGCATTGCGACATTTGAAAGAGCCGCTAACAATGCTGTTTTACTAAATGACTTAGATTTAAAAACACGTATTTCTAGAAATGGTTCAGTTAAATGAAGCTGGTGTTGGATAAACCAAATGATTGCGATCAGGCCAACAAGAATCATCAAATAGGCAAAAGTATCACCAAATTCACTAAAGCCGTAAAGTAGTGACCCTAAACCAATTGATGAAAGTAGTAAGGACGGCCAATCTAATTTGATTGGTTTAGTTTTAGTAACATTTTTGACAAAAAAAACGGCTAAAATAATAATGATCACTGCCAATGGTGTGATTACGTGAAATAGAGCACGCCATGAATAGTGGTTCAATATCCAACCAGCGATGGTGGGACCGAGTGCAGGGCCTAAGATAACGACAACCCCGGATATTCCCATCGCGAACCCACGCTTTTCAACTTGAAAAATTAACATTAGCACATTAACAGTTAGTGGCATGCTGATACCAACTGAAATGGCCTGAACCATTCGACCTAATAATAAAATTGAAAAGTTTGGTGCAAATCCAGCAATAACCGTCCCAGATAAAAACAACGTAAGTGTGAAAACGAAAAGTGGTTTAAGTTTAAAGCGATCCATGAAATAAGCAGTTGCTGGCATCATGATACCAACTACTAAAATATAACCAGTGGTTAACCATTGGGCAGTGGATTGTGAAATATTAAAGGCACGCATAATTGTTGGCAGTGCATTATTCATAATAGTTTCAGTTAGTGATGATAAAAAGCTTCCCAATAAAATGACTATGATAAATGTATAATCGCTAGCAGTTAATTTTTTGTTATTTTCCATATATACCTCCATTAAGTACAAACAGCTTACCGGTAGATGCTCACCAGTAAGCTGTTTGTAGTGTTGTGAAAAATCTAATCTGCGCTTAACGCATCAATTGGGTTTAGCGATGCCGCATGACGTGAAGGTAATAATGCAGCAATCAGTGAGATAATCAAGGCGATAATGAATGTTGAAACGACATTCATCAAACTAATTTGCACGAAGCTGTAAGCGGCGATTGGCTGTAGAACGGCATTAGCGACAGCACCAATTCCAAAGGCCAATCCTGTTCCTAAAACAGCACTCAATACGCCGATGACTAATGACTCGCTGATAAACAGACGGCGAATATCACGTTTGCTTTCTCCTAGAGCACGAAGAATACCAATTTCTTTAGTTCGTGCACTGACTGACATATACATTGTCACAATGATCATTAATGCAGAAACAACTAATGAAATACCAGCAATCACTGCCAATACAGTTGAAGCAAGACTAACGTATGTTTGAATTATATCGATCATACTAGCAATCGAAGAAGAACTATATAGACGTTTGTCATTGGACTTGATTTTGTTGATTTTTTTGTTGACGGCTTTGACATTATCTAAATGATCAATTTTAACTGCTAATGAAGTTGGCGTTGTATCAACATTTGCCGACTTCATTGCGTCAGTAAGAGTGGCTGTGTTGATGATATTGATTCCTTGCATGCCAGCACTGTTGCTGCCGATCCCAGCAACTTTTGCTGAAAAATTAACAGTTACTTTCTTACCAGAATCATCTAATGTTGTGTAGCTAAGATTGACGGTTTCACCGATCAAATCTTTATAACTGTCATTAGTAATTTTTTTAGCAATGGCATCTTTATCTAAAATAATTTCACCTTTACCTGGTTTGTGACCAAAATCAATTGATGATTCAGTTGAGGCCTTGGTCCAGTTAGATAGCGAGGAAATTGTGGCCGATTTATCACCATTTTTTACCGTAACATTGCTGGCCGTAAAACTTTTTTGAACAGAGTTAACATGTTTAACATCGTCGATTTGATTAATTTGTTTGGTGCTAAAAGTTGGTTTTTTGGTCATTGCTGAACTTGTTAGCGCCGCCGCCATTGGATTGTCATCACCACCAGGAGTAGGGGTAGATGTTGTTTTCTTTTGATAGCGTGAAACGGTAATAACTTGTGGATTAGCCATATCAGTGACCTGCTTATTGATATAACCACTGATTCCGTTACCTAGACCAGAAAATAAAATAACAGCGAACAAACCAATTGCCGTTCCAATAACGATTAGTGAATTACGCCAAAAGTTAAATTTAAGGTGTTTGATGGCGGTTATAACACTAACGGACGCAGGTAATAGTCGCGATTTGATTGGCGAAGGTGTTGTTTGCGGTTTGTAAGCTTCATGCAAACGCCGATTGTCATCAATTTTTCCGTCAGCCAAGTGAACAATTCGTGTTCCAGTATCCGCAACAGCCTGAGAATGAGTTACGGTAATGACTAAGCGACCTTCAGCGGCAATATCATTCAATATTTGCAGTACTTCTGCAGTATTCTGTGAATCTAGCGCGCCCGTTGGCTCATCGGCAATGATCACTTTTGGATCACTGGCTAGTGCCCGTGCAATTGCCACTCGCTGCTTTTGCCCACCCGATAATTGATTAGGGTACTTTTTAGCTTGGTCTGATAGACCTACTCGCTTTAACAGGTCTAATGCACGTGTTTCTCTTTCAGACTTAGTTAAAGTTGTCATGTCCAATGAAATTAGAACGTTGTCGAGTACGCTTAAATGACTGATCAAATTATACGCTTGATAGATATAGCCGATCGTATCACGTCGATAAGCATCCAAGGCTTTTTCGTCTTTGTGATCTAGACTTTTCCCATCGATTGTTACTTCGCCCTCAAACTCACGGTCAAGGCCCCCAA
Organism: Loigolactobacillus zhaoyuanensis; assembly: GCF_003946385.1. Taxonomy (GTDB): domain Bacteria; phylum Bacillota; class Bacilli; order Lactobacillales; family Lactobacillaceae; genus Loigolactobacillus; species Loigolactobacillus zhaoyuanensis. The sequence continues at coordinate 15,298 of NZ_RHOE01000048.1, read as the reverse complement.
TGATATTCATTAAAGTAGACTTACCACCACCTGATTCACCTAGAATAGAGACAAATTCGCCTAGTTCAAAGTCTAGGTCAATTCCGTTTAGTACTGGAAACTCTTCTTTACCCAAGAAATACGATTTATGAATGTTGCTTAATTTTAAAAATGGCATGTAATCCCTCCAAAAAAAGTTTAACAAAATTAAAAATGTTTAATTTGTTTATGGATATGAGAATACACTGATTGAAACTGGATGTCAATAAAAAGTTTAATATATTTTTTTATATTTAATTTATTTTGCTGCAAACTATTCATTATGCTAGAATGGAAAAGGTGATTCAAACGAATTAAAGAAAAGGGTGAAACTATGAAACGTGATTTAAAAAAGGAACTTAATCGGAAGAAAATTGTTGCTGCAGCCTATCAATTGATGACAAAAAAAGGGATTCAAAAAACAAGTGTTAAAGAAGTTAGTGAACTATCAGGTATTTCGTTTGTCACGATGTACAAATATTTTGAAAATAAAGAAGAATTAGCTGAGGCAGTATCACTTCGTTTTTTTAAAGAAAATTCTCAAGATTTACAGGCAATTGCTGAAGACGATTCACTTGATTTTCTGCTAAAACTTCAGAGACTTGGAATGAAAGCTAAACAGATTCGTCAGACCTTATCACCAGAAATCAATGATGAATTTATGCGATCATTTAGCGAATCTAAAGCTGTTCAAGCGTATGCTAAGGAATGGAATAGTAAATTTTGGCAACTGATGATCAAGTCAGGTCGAGAATCAGGCGTGATAAATAGTGGCGTCTCAGATGAGGTGATCGGTTTGTTTGCAAACATGTTTACACAGTATGTTTCCACTCACGTCAACGATCCTAAATTGATGCCACAGTTTGAAAAGCTGTTTATGTATGGCATTTCTGGCAATCAGTAAAAATTAAAGGAGTGATTTTTTGATATTAGAGCATAGAAATTTAATGAACTTTAAAAAATTAGATGCTGATTTTAAACAGGCACCCAAAAGGCCTGAAATTAAGGAGATGCAGAATTTGGCCCGCTTTTACCAATTGTGTCAATCTGGGGCAAATGAAATCGGTACTAAACTAGAAAATTTAGATGCTGAATTTCAAGTTAATTACGACCATAATCCGATTCATCATATGGAAGAACGTATGAAAGATGTTCAAAGTTTAATGCAAAAACTAATTCGAAAGGATTTGGAACTTTCAGTTGATAATATTCAAAAAAATATATTTGATATTGCCGGTATAAGAGTAGTTACAAACTATATTGATGATGTTTATTTAATTGAAGAAATGCTTTTGAGTCAGACTGATATTACTTTGGTTAGGCGTAAAGATTATATTTCCAAACCAAAGTCAAGTGGATATCGTAGCTTGCATATTGTGGTTTCAGTACCAGTTTTTCAGTCTAAAGGTAGTCAATCTGTAAATGTTGAAATTCAAATTAGAACAGTCGGTATGGATATGTGGGCCAGTTTAGAACATAAATTAAGATATAAAACAGATATGACTAGTAATCTAGTTGAACAGTATGGTAATGAGTTAAGCGGATACGCAGATGAATTATCAAATATCGAAAATAAGATGCAACATATTTATAAGCAATTGAACGATTATAAGGGTTAACCCAAAAATATCACTGAAAATAATGAATATACAATGAACGATAGGAGCTTTATCTAATGAAATACACAATTACCGGTGCAACTGGGCACCTAGGCAGTATCGTAACGCAAGACATGATCAAGTTAGCGGGTGCTAATAGGATTCGTGCTGCTGTTCATACGCCTACCAAAGCGACTCACCTGACTGAACAAGGGGTCGAAGTGGTTAAAACTGATTATTTAGATATCGAGACAATGACGAATTCTTTTAAAGATACGGACGTCTTGATCTATATTCCGAGTAAAACTTATGACCTCCTGCAACGTGTGACTGAATTTGAAAATACTTTGGTCGCCATGAAACAAGCTAACGTGACGGAAATTGTTTTTGTCAGTTTTTACGCCGACCAAGAAAATAATCCATTTACAATGTCGGCTTATTATGGGTATGTTCCACGCCGACTGGCCGCCTCAGGTCTTAAATATGCTGTGATCAAAAATTCGCTATATGCTGACCCATTGATTCCTTACTTGCCAGAATTAATCGAGCGAGGGCATTTGATTTATCCAGTTGGTCAGGAAGCTTTGTCTTTTATTACCCAAGATGATAGTGCAGCAGCAATTGCTAATTTAGCAGTAAAGCCTGAATTACGAAATAATGGTCAGGTGTACACGGTAACGCAGCAGCAAAATTACACGATGAACGAATTAGGTAAGATCATGACCGAAGTGACCGGCAAGCCAATTGGTTATGCACCAGTTTCAGTCACCGATTTTGCTGCTATCTATGCTGCTGAAGGCGATGGCGCTGAGTTAGGTTCAATGTATCAAGCTGGTGCCATGGGATTGATGGATATTGTGACTACCGACTTTAAAAAAATCACCGGACATGATCCTGAACCAATGAATGAGTTTTTAACGGCACACTATCATGAAGATTGATAAATAATTATAAAAAATCTTGTTGATAGTTCGCGCTGCACAGCACGGCGGGGCGAGTTGGCTAGCATCATTATTGCGATATTGGGCAAAGTCATTAAAGTTATATTAGCCATTTGAATCAATCCAGCAGCATCTTAGTGCCGGAAAGAATGTTATTGAAAGGGAAGCGGTTGTAGTATTTGAGATGCAAGATTATGGCTAATAGGAAACTCAAAGAGTCTTGAATCACTTTATCCGTTTTTTACTCACTGTGTGTTATAATTTGAGTAGAAAACGGATTTTTGTATTGAGGTGAAATAAATGAGTCAACAAGATGAAATCATTGAGTACTTGAATAAGAATGGTGGTCAAATTACATCTAAAACTGTTCATTCAATGGGTATCTCACCTAGAGTGTTACGTAATATGTATGCTCATGGACAGCTTGAAAGATTGGCACCAGGTGTTTATATTGATCCACTTGAGTTTGGCGACGATATTGCTGCACTACAATATAGTCTTTCAAAAGGTATTTTTTTCAAGGATACAGCACTTTTTCTTTATGGAATGATTGATCGAACGCCAAGTACCTATGAAATGAACTTTCCGCTGCCATACGCATACAGTACTAAAACCGATGTACCAATCAAGATTTATCGACAAAAAAAGGAACTTTATGAAATTGGTATAACGACAATTAAAACTCCTGGTGGACATCTAGTTAAGGTTTACGATGTTGAGCGTACCTTGTGTGATATCTTACGAACGCGAGACAGGTCTGATGCCGAGACGATTAAACAAGCAATGAATAGTTACGCCCATCGGAAAGGAAAGAATCTCCGCCAATTAATGGAGTACGCAAGAACATTTAGAGTAGAAGAAGAGATTAGAACGTATATGGAGGTCCTACTGTGAAACTTGAATTTACTGACCAGAAGCAATTTCTGGCTAGAATCAGAAAGTTGGCAAAAGAAAGAAAAATCACACCACAAATTATGCTGCAGGAGATTGTTTTGGATGATCTGATTGATCGAATCTCTAATTCGCCTTACCAAAATAATCTTGTACTAAAAGGTGGTTTCTTGATTGCATCACTAATTGGTACCGACACTCGCTCAACACGGGATATTGATACCTTAATTGTTGGTTTACCAGTGACGGAAGATAAGATGAAAAGTGTGTTTCAAGAAATCTGTGACATTGAATTACCAGAAGATATAATCAAACTATCAATTGTAAGGATTGGTGAAATTAGGGAAGATGATGAGTATTCTGGTTACCGGATTCATATCCGTGCACAAGTCTATACCACACGAGTTGATGTTAAGATTGACATATCAACTGGAGATGTTATTACTGAGCGCGCCATCCAATACGGGCATAAAATGATCCTTGAGGATCGGACAGTTCAAATTATGGCGTACACAGTTGAAACCATCATTGCTGAAAAGTTGGAGACGATTGTTAGCCGGGCTGATGCTAATACACGATTGAAGGATTTTTACGATTTATTTTTGCTCGATCATCAGGATAAGACTGAAATAAGGTTGGATGTATTAAAAAAGGCAATACAAGCAACTTCTGCAAAAAGAGAAACAACTAATCAATTAGGTACCTATATTTCAACATTAACAGCTCTTAAAGCAAGTCCAAGTCTTCAAAGATTATGGATTGCTTATCAAAAGCCCAATGAGTATGCACACGGGATTGATTTTGGAGCTACGTGTGATGCGGCGATTGACCTTATTAAGAAGTCTGGACTTGAGCAACAGATATGATTTTGTAGCTAATGATATTGATTTTAAAAAGTTAGGAGTAGATAAAATGACACTCGACTATGCACATCCAATAGAACGATATGATCAGTCAAAATATGAAGAAAATATTGATGCCGAACAAGCAAAGGAATTGGTTCGTAATGGTTATAATCAGCACGCATTTATCTGTAATGCTCAAAACGTATTAGGTAGTGAAAAATGTGAATGTCAGGTAATGCTTGCTGCCCCATGGAGTAGCAAGGTTCCATCTTACTTTAAAACTATGCCAGGTAAGGTGCACACATGTAATATCAAGCAAGAAACACAAGCGCAGGCTACGAGAAATCATGAACAAGATCGAAAATATAAGTCAGGAGAAACCTTCCTAAACTTTTTTAAAAGTACCTTGGATGAAGAAAAACAGAAAAAGACGGATTTATTTGGTGGTTTAAAGGGCGAAGAAATTGTTGGAAAAGGGCAGTCTAAAACTCATGCTAATTCTAATACGACTAACAAAATAATTACCCGCCGATCTGGTTTAAAAACGTTGAGAGCTGTCATTAATAATAGATACACAAAACAGCCACTTGACAACGGTAAAATGGTTGACCTAAATAGTCTTTTTCATAAATTAGAAGACGCTAAAAATGAATATGCTTTACCTGATCCACGTTTGATAAATGTCTGGTATGGCAATATTCAAATTTATGAGTTGAAACGAAAGGATAACAGAGGAGATCAATATTTTCTTTATAAATTACTTGTTGTCTATCAAAAGATTGAGAACCGAAATATTTCAGTACTTATGAACGAAAAACAGATTGAAGAGCTTTTACCAGATTTTAAAAAGTTTATTTCCAGTGGAAGGAAAGATGATTCGAAAAAAGTTCGCCATACCCTGCACCTTTTTACAACGGAACGGCCTATAACTGTTAATGATAAATACGAGGATGTTCGAATTGATCCTAAATGGAGAAATTTAAGTTCAAGGATGTATATACAGAAGCCTAAAACAACAGTTTAATATTGCAACATGATCTTATAGACTAGAAAACTTATTTAGTTTTTTGTAATCGAAACTTCATTGTACGCTTGAGCAATCTTACCAAGAAAATCATAGCCTTTCGATACTAACGGCGTGTAAAACTCACTAATAACGCCGATACCAGTATCCACAAAATCATAACCTTGGATCGGTTTTAGGAAGAAATCTTTATCGGTTTCACCAAACATCATGGTATAACCAAGGTCCGACATTCGACCAAGTGCTGCGCGGAACATAAACTGATCACGAATACCATCAACTAAATATTTTGCATCAGGACGTTGGCAAGCTAAGATAAGGAAGAATCCTGCTTGATGACCAAGCATAACGATTTATGTAAGCATACTCATGGCTTGTACAGCTTCACGTCCAATCATACCCATGAAAGCCACATACTCATCAAAAACTAGAAAATGGGTGGGAAGTCCAAGCGCAGCATAGTTATTGCCCGTTTGGTAACTAAAAAGGCCATGAAACTATTCTTATAATCATCAGAAAAATAAAAGAGTAGGCTTCCTGCGTGACTTGTCCCAAAGTATCATGCCCAATCATTAAATTGTCCATTGTAGTCAAAATTGCATTAAGCTTAATAAGGCAATCGTAAGGGCAGTTAAAATAATTTTCAAGATATTTTTTAAACATGGCGTAACTATTTATTAATGGCGTCTATTTTTTTGGTTCTTTATCAGTAATCAATAAGAATTGAAGACTGTCATCTGCTCTTTAGTTTGCTTAAAAGTACAATTCAACATCTAAAATTCATTGAGAATTATATTTCCTTTTATACTGCAATGGCGTAGAACCGATGATCTGACGAAATACGCGGTAAAAATAACTTTGATCCGAGAAACAGAGATAATTACTTATTTCTGCAATTGTCATATTGGTATTTTGTAAAAGATTTTGAGCCTCTTCAATTTTACAGCGATTAATAAAAGTGCTCAGTGTAAAACCGAGTTCTTTTTTAAATTTACTGGAGACATAGGAAAGACTTTTACCGACAAAGTGCGCGACATCAGAAACGGTGATCGGCGTATTGATTGATTGCCGCGCGTATTGAATACAATTCGTGATTAGTGGTGAGGTTGTCGCTGGAATCTTGATGGCTTGCAATCTCTTGGAATAATCAATGTAGGCGTTAATAATCAGTGTCGTTAATTCTTTCGTATTCATTGCACAATCAATTCCCTGTAAATAAATATCACTTAAGCGCAGGGCAGTATCGATATCCATGCCCTTCTTGATCACGAAGCGCGTAATAACCGTAATCACAACGATGCCCGACATCTTTTGCTGCGACATCGGTGTTGTGCCAATGTTGGGAATGGGAAGATCGGATCGTAGGGCATGCTGATGTAACTTATTTAGATTTCCAGTTTCGATATAGTGAAGGAGCAACTGTTCAGCCTGATAAGCACTTGTAAAAGACTGCTTAATTTCAGTGCTACTTGTCGAGTTGATATAAAACCTCGATTGACTGTAAAAATTAGTGGTGCTATTGTCTGGAATTAAAAAATTCAAAAGGGTTTTATCGGATATTTCTTCTTGGTTGATTTGATAGTTTAAGAATTTTAGAATGTGGAGAAACTGTTGAATAGGCATGGGGGGAATACGATTAATCGCTGTTTGGATCGACTCAAAAGATCGGTTGGGAATGATGTGTTCTTTCATAAAAATGCGAATTTCCTGATCATCTAACGGTATGGAAAGCGCTGGACCAAGTAACAAGAAATTCCCTGATTTTTTATCTTTGATGCAACCCCAGCTTAAAAATTGCTGATCTGTTATCAAGGCGACATCGAGTTTGGTATCGAAGAGGGGGGTGCTGATTTCATTGAAAATATTTTGATCGATATCTTGTGGATGTAGGGATTGAAATTGGAATTGCGAATCGTAGCAGCAGACGGGAATTCGATAAGAATCATAAAACAACTGACAGTATGTTTTTAACTCAGCAAGTTTCATGAAATACCTCCACAACAAATAAATATCGTAAAACAAAAGATTATACAATTAAATAATACAATACTTGGGTCACTGATTTGGCACCAGATACTGACTTAGAAACTAATTCCGGTAAATAGTTTTATGACTACCAGCTAAGTGCTGATAGTTTTTTTATTATTCCACTTCAGCATAATAAAACGCCAAATACGATTTGTAGCGCTAAGCACCACCGCTTATACTGAACTAGTAAGCTTAATTCAGGAGGTAAAAATAATATGGCAGATAAATATGATTTAAGAAGTGTTTTGGCTGAGCTCAAGCAATTGCCTGGCCAATACCATGAAACCGACGTTGAAGTTGATCCTGAAGCAGAACTGTCCGGGGTTTATCGCTATATTGGTGCTGGTGGTACAGTACAGCGGCCAACCACAGAAGGGCCAGCAATGATGTTCAATAATGTTAAAGGGTTCGCCCAAACACGCGTATTGATTGGTTTGATGGCTAGTCGTAAACGCGTTGGCGCTATGTTCCACCACGATTATAAAACGTTAGGTCAATTTTTGAACGAGTCTGTATCTAATCCAGTTTGGCCACAAATTGTCACAGAAGCTGAAGCACCTGCGCATGAGGTTATTCATCGGGCAACCGATGCTGATTTTGATATTCGTAAGTTAGTGGCCGCACCGACTAATACGCCGCAAGATGCAGGTCCTTATATTACCGTCGGTGTTGTTCTAGGCTCGAGTATGGATAAGTCTAAAAGCGACGTAACAATTCACCGGATGGTCTTGGAAGATAAAGACAAAATCGGTATCTATATTATGCCTGGTGGGCGCCATATCGGTGCTTTCGCCGAAGAGTATGAAAAAGCCAATCAGCCAATGCCGATCACTATTAGTATTGGTTTAGATCCAGCCATCACGATCGGTGCTACTTTTGAACCACCGACCACACCATTTGGTTATAACGAATTAGGTGTTGCTGGCGCGATCCGCCAACAACCAGTTGATCTAGTTAAAGGGGTGACTGTGGACGAAAATGCGATCGCTCGTTCAGAATATACTCTAGAAGGCTATATCATGCCCAATGAACGCATCCAAGAAGATATTAATACACATACCGGTAAGGCCATGCCTGAGTTCCCTGGTTACGACGGTGACGCTAATCCAGCTTTGCAAGTGATCAAAGTTACGGCAGTGACTCATCGTAAAGACAATCCGATCATGCAGTCGGTGATTGGTCCTAGTGAAGAACACGTCAGTATGGCCGGTATTCCGACTGAAGCTAGTATTCTACAATTAGTTGACCGTGCGATTCCAGGTAAGGTTTTGAACGTTTATAATCCGCCAGCTGGTGGTGGAAAGCTAATGTCAATTTTACAGATTCACAAGGAAAGTGAAGCCGATGAAGGCATTCAACGGCAAGCAGCGTTATTGGCGTTTTCCGCTTTTAAAGAGCTGAAGACAGTGATTTTGGTAGATGATGATGTGGATATCTTTGATATGAATGATGTCATTTGGACGATGAATACGCGTTTCCAAGCCGACCAAGACTTAATGGTCTTGCCAGGGATGCGCAATCATCCCTTAGATCCATCAGAACGGCCACAATATGATCCTAAATCAATTCGTTTCCGCGGCATGTCGTCTAAGTTAGTTATTGATGGCACTGTACCGTTTGATATGAAAGATCAATTTGAACGTGCTCAGTTTATGGAAGTTAAAGACTGGGAGAAATATCTTAAATAAATTTATTTAGAATGTAAACACCAAAAAAAGCTGTTGCAGGATTAACTGCAACAGCTTTTTTGCAACGCCACTCATTTGTGGTCTAATTCTTCGCTAACGTAGCCTTTATCCTCATCTTCGTGGGCGCTATCTTTATTCTCATCATAAAGTAAGTGATCTAAATGACTTTCTTCTTGATCATTGTTTTCATTTGGATTAGGCACTGAATCCGGGGTAGCCTCAGGTGATTTCTCACCAGGTTCCATTGGATTATCGTTTTGTTCATCGTAGCTCATGTTGCTGTCAGCAGCGCCACTACGCTGTTCATCTTGCTGAAAATTATCTTTGATCTGGTCATCATCATGCATAAAGGTCACTTCCTTAGTTAGTTTTGAGTACAACTTCACTATATAAGCTAACTTGGCGTGCTGCAACTTTGATGCGTATTGGTGGCTCTCAGTCGGTGGCTTTGTTACGCTAAAAGTAAACCGGGAGGCGTTGAACATGGATCTTACAACTTTAGCGCAACAATTGGCGGCCCGCCAGCTGACTTTGACCAGTGCTGAAAGCTTAACTAGTGGGACCTTTCAAAGTCAGTTAGCCGCAACACCGCAAGCTAGTGCTATTTATCCAGGCGGCTTCATCACCTATGCCAGTAGTGCTAAAACTAAAATTCTTGGTGTGTCGGCTGATTTGATCGATCAATTTGGCGTCGTCAGTCCAGAAGTTGCTACTAGTATGGCATTGCAGGCACGTAAAATTGCCGCTACTGATTTTGCATTAGCCTTTACCGGTGCGGCAGGGCCAGATGCGCTAGATGGGGTAGCAGTGGGAACGGTTTGTGTCGGTTTAGCCGGTCCCAAAATTCAGTTGGCTAAGACGTATCATTTCAATGGCGATGCTGAAACGGTGATGGCGCAGAGCTGCCAGGCAGGCGTTGATCTATTGGCGCAGTATCTGCGCTGAGATCATAAATGATCCTGAGATTTTCCGTTCGCATCTTACGGCTAATTCTTGTACAATTGGCGGTAAGGATGTGGTGTAAGTGTCACTTTGGAAAAAGTTTTTGGCCAACATTGAGTTGCGCCGAATTGTTGTCTTACTTTTAATTATGACGGTACTTTTTTTGGCTCGCAGCATGATGAGTATTATATTATTAACCTTTATTTTCACGTTTCTTGTGTTACAACTGGTTAAATTTATTCACCGGTGGGTCAAAATTCCGGCACCGCTGATCGTGATCGTGGTGTACGCATTGGCTATTTTTCTACTCTACTCAGCAATTACCAAATATCTACCGGTGATTGCGGCGCAGACGGCTAAAATGATCGATTCAGTCTATAAGTTCTATCAGAACCCGGACTATAATACGAATCAAGTTTTTAAATGGATCAACAGTTACATTAAAACGTCAGATTTGATGCCGCAATTTAAGGGTGGTATTGCGATGGCGCTAACTTATTTATCCAGTATTGGTACGATGGGCTTAACTTTCTTCTTATCACTAGTCCTAAGCTTCTTCTTTACTGTGGAAAGCCAACGGATGTTCAAATTCTCGCGCCTATTTCTGACTAGTCATTATGCTTGGTTTTTTCAGGATATTTATTTCTTTGCCAAAAAGTTTGTTAATACATTTGGCGTCGTCATCGAAGCTCAGGTTTTTATTGCTTTAGTGAATACGATCATCACCACAATTTTTCTTAGTATCATGAAAATGCCACAGTTGCCCAGCTTGGCGATCATGATTTTCTTGCTAAGCATGATCCCTGTGGCCGGCGTGATCATTTCGTGTGTACCGTTAGCGCTGATTGGCTATTCAGTGGGTGGTATTCAAGACGTTGCTTATATCTTATTGCTGATCCTGCTGATTCACACATTGGAAACCTACGTGTTAAACCCACAGTTCATGTCAAGCCGAACTAAGCTACCAATTTTTTACACGTTTATCGTCTTATTTATCGGTGAGCGCTTATTCGGTACTTGGGGCCTGATCGTCGGTATTCCGATTTTCACATTCTTCCTCGACATTCTCGGCGTTAAGTCAATTAGTACTGAAAAATTAAAATCAGATAAGAATTGACTTCATAGAGGATTTGTTCTATTATAAGCAGTAATCAATAAAATAGCTTTGACGAGAAGAGTAATTTAACTGATTTTTTAGCGAGCCTGATCTTAGTGAAAGCAGGTAAAATTTAGTTAGATGAAGATGAGCTCCGAGCTGGCGTGGGTCATGATGGCTACGCGTCCGGATTTGCAAACGATAACTTGCAGCACATTGATCGATGTGACAAAGGCTGTTGCTGTGAGGCAATGGCGAATTTAGGTGGTAACACGAAAGTTAAAGCTCTCGTCCTAGTACAGATAAACTGTACAGGCGGGGGCTTTTTTGTCGGGTTACATATGGAAGGATGGTCGTTAGAATGAAATTATCAACCACAGAATTTATTGAAAAGTACGCTGTTGAGCGGGCCGGAACGAACTCATTGAAGTGGGATGCTCTAGATCAACGTTACGGTGATCCTGATCTGATTGCAATGTGGGTTGCGGATATGGAATTTAAAGTTCCAGAAGCAGTGACAGTGGCTTTAACTAAGCGAGTTAATCATGGGGTTTACGGCTATTCTTACACACCAGATTCGTACTATGAAGCTTACTTTAACTGGCAGCAACAACACCACAATATTAAGTTAGAAAAAGACTGGCTGCGCTTTGATACTGGCGTCGTCAATTCAATTTACGGCTTGGTCAACACCTTTACTAAGCCACAAGATGCCGTCTTGATCTTAACGCCAGTTTACTATCCATTCCACAATGCAGTTCTGGATAATCACCGCCAGCTAGTGACTTCAGAGTTAGTTAATAATGATGGCCACTATACAATTGATTTCAATGACATTGAAGCTAAAATCGTTGCTAACCAAGTTAAATTGTTGATTCAATGTTCGCCGCATAATCCAGTTGGCCGCGTGTGGACTGAAGCAGAATTGAAACAATTGCTGGAGATCTGTCAACGGCACCACGTCTTAGTGATCTCCGACGAAATTCATCAAGATATTATTATCGGCAAACGACCATTCGTTTCAGCACTAAATGTAGCTCATGGTCGCTACCGCAATAACTTGATCGTCGTCACTGCACCGTCCAAAACGTTTAACTTGGCGGCAATGCTCAATTCTCACGTGATCATTCCTAGTGAAGACTTGCGCGCTCGCTATGATAAATTACACAAACAGATCAACCAAACTGAAGTTAGTGTACTAGGTCAGGTGGCCGCCGAAGCAGCCTATCGCGATGGCAGTGAATGGTTGGCGCAACTGTTAAATGTGGTCCGTAGTAATTACGATTACCTGCGGACTGAATTAGCGGCTAAAGCACCCGCAATTAAGGTAGCTGAGCTGGAAGGCACTTACTTAGCTTGGTTAGATCTACGCGTGGTAGTGCCAACTGATTTAACTAAAGAATTCATTCAAAATGACTGCCACTTAGCCGTTGACTTTGGTCAATGGTTCAGTAAAAATGATGCCGGCTTCGTCCGCTTAAACTTAGCTACCGAACCGAAATATGTTCATGCGGCAGTGGCTAATATCATTACTAGTTTAGCCAAAATTAATGAAACACGCGCCATAAGCGTAACAAAATAAAGCCTAAAATACCGCCAATGAAAATAATGCCCAGCCCACCATGCAAAATGGCAAGGCTGGAATTTTGATTTACTGCCTGGCGTAATGGCTGGCTAGTGGCGTAGATGATGAAATAAAGTAGCGCCAACGCCCAGATAAGATAACTAATTTTACGCAAATAAATTCACTCCTTAAGCTTTTAAGTTCAGTTTACGGGAAGTCACCACTGAATCAAAGTGATTTTTTGAAAATAGTTATGAAAAAAGCGCTAACAGATTAGATTTTTTACCGTATCCAGTGTACAATGAATAAGAAATAAATTAAAAGTGAGGTAGTCCACCATATGGCTAAATTAGTTTTTATCCGTCACGGTCAAAGTGAATGGAACTTATCCAACCAATTTACAGGTTGGGTCGATGTTGATTTAAGTGAAGAAGGCGTACGCCAAGCCCAAAACGCTGGTGCTTTATTGAAAAAAGAAGGCATCGAATTTGATCAAGCTTATACTTCTGTATTGACTCGTGCCATCAAAACTTTGCATTACGCATTGGAAGGCTCCGACCAATTATGGATCCCAGAAACTAAAACTTGGCGTTTAAACGAACGTCATTACGGCGCATTACAAGGCCAAAACAAAGCCGAAGCAGCTGAAAAGTGGGGCGACGAACAAGTTCATATCTGGCGTCGTTCATACGATACTTTGCCACCATTATTGGATGCAAATGACGAAGGTTCAGCAGCACAAGATCGTCGCTACGCTGACTTAGACCCACGCGCTATCCCAGGCGGCGAAAACTTGAAAGTTACTTTGGAACGCGTTATCCCATTCTGGGAAGACGAGATCGCACCTAAGTTACTTGATGGCAAAAACGTCATCATCGCCGCACATGGTAACTCATTGCGCGCCTTGACTAAGTACATCGAAAACATCTCTGATGAAGACATCATGGGCGTTGAAATGGCAACTGGTGAACCAGTTGTTTATGACTTAGACGACAAATTAAACGTTGTTAGCAAGAAGAAATTAGGCTAATAATCGCATGGAATAGGCACTCCTTAGTGATAGGGAATGTCTATTTTTATACACTTTTTTTAGGCATTCGGGCGCTACTTGGACGCTAGCTGGACACTACCAGCTAAGGTTTTGGCAAATTGATAGGTGAGTATTGGTGATTTTGTTGCGGGTGACTTTTTGCTGAGGAAAAAGTTTTATTTTTGCACGCTGTTGATGCCTAATATGCCTGTTGGTTTGGAGCTAACGTTAGATAGTCTACGATGAAAATGACACTAGTTGGCACGAAGTTAGGATACTAATCTGGAACGTTTTGATGTACATACCCCATTGCCCCTCTTTCCCCCAAGATAACTACTGGAAATTGTTAGCAGATATTCAGTACTAATTACTGAACATAGCCTTATAACGGCTGATGGCTGTAATCTCATGTAAAGAGGGGCATAAGGATGACCACAACAGAAGTATTACGCAATTTCAACTTAAGCTACGATGTTTTGTTGGGACAAGTTCAGCGCCGTAACTTACCATTTGAGCTTGGCTATCCAGCAATCCAATTTCTTGTAACTTGTGCAAACTGTACTGAACCAGTTAGGGGGACCGATATTGTAGCTGTTTTACAGTTAGATTCGAGTTATGCCAGTCGTTTAGTAAAGCAGTTAGTTACAACCGGCTATCTTACAACCAAATCAGTGAGTACTGATGGTCGGGCTAAAGAACTTGTTGTGACACCAGTTGGGCAAGAATTAATTACGGCTTATTTGCACTATGTTGATAAAAAAGTGGCAGCATACCTGATTCAGTTAAGTGTTAATGAATTGGAACAGTTACAACAATCGATTGAAACCCTACAAAAAATAGTTCTATTTTCAACGTGAACAGTTATTTAGTGGACGTTAGCCGATAACGTTCTAAAAAAGCAATTGGATATATGTCGAATAAAAGCTCACAAGAAGGCAAAGCGCGCTGGGACTTCGCAATTTCTACCTGTGTTCTCTTTATTGGTTGATGGGTTAACAGATGCAACTAATAACTTAACGAGTATCAAAGAAATGCTGACCTTGGCAGATCATATACTGGGCCTAACACATTGAACATTGCATCAGAGGAATCTGCGGCCACTTATTACTTTACGGGCAAAATATTTTATTATAACTATACACTTAAAGATTTTCAGGATTTATATAAGCAGTTTGTACGGGCTTTATGCAAGCAGAGTATTGTATCAAAGCGAATTTATATCGGTTACGACGAACAGTCCTTTTGGGATTTTAAAATCAATTTTGACATGATTGTTTCAGCCCAAAAGATTAAATTTTCTGAGTATGGCGCCGATTGAGTGATTCAACGTATCATAATTAATAGACCTAATCACCGTTGTATAGATGATTAGGTCTATTTTATTGCGTGTAGAGGGATCAAGGGGGACGTTGGGGCTAACAATTTCGGCGATGAAAGTTCACCTTATGGAATTGCAACGACTCAAATTATAAGCATATATTATTTCCCCAAATTGTCAAATCAAGTGCAACAGTATCGACCTATTCTTATAAATTGGTATAGTTAATCATCTAAATCAATGAATAGTTCACTGGCGCAGTTGTAGTTCAAGCTCCGACGTGGCCGGTGGTTAAGCGCGTCTTGGATTCCTTGG
>NZ_RHOE01000047.1 GCF_003946385.1 Loigolactobacillus zhaoyuanensis | reverse complement strand
ATTAACTTTAGCCGTATCGAACTGGATTCAATATTATAATGTCACACGAATCAAAACAAAACTGGGTGGTAAGAGCCCGGTTAAATACCGTGTTCTTACCACCCAGAAAGTCGCTTAAAGTTTCGTCCAATATTTGGGGTTCACTTCATTTAACTGTTTTTTGCCCATGTACGTACTTAACCAATTTTTCATGGTCCGATCGCGTATTCTTTGGGACTGCTTGTTGTTTAGTGACACTAGTTGCTACTATATCACGGCTTGGTTCGCTGGATTTAATTGATACACCACCAATAATTCCAACGCTCACTACAATAAAAATAAATACCAAAATCCCCACACTTTTACGACACATTGCCATCGCCCCCCAACTTCACAAAATCAGTTAAGTCGCCTGAATTTGGATAATTACCCCTTATACCACAACTTTTCACCCACAATATACCAGTATCAATTACTATAATCAATTATTTTTAATTATGATTTCTATAAAATAAAAAAAGCCACGACAACTATTGTTATCGTGACCTTTTGAACTATAAGCAGCACTAAATCTAAACCGATTTAGGCAGTATATTGTTTGATTACTTGTTCTAATTGATCCTTAGTATGGTAACCAACGAGTGTTTCAACAACTTCGCCATCTTTTTTCAATAATAAAGTTGGGATACTCATGATACCAAAATTCTGGGCCGTTGCTGGGTTTGCATCGACATCCATTTTAGTGAATTTAACTTCACCATCATAGTCTTCAGCTAGTTGCTCAACGACTGGTGATTGCATCCGACAAGGACCACACCAAGTTGCCCAAAAATCAGTTAAAACCACGCCTTTATCAGTTTCCTGACTAAAGTCTTTATCAGTAATTGCTTGTACCATAATTTCTACCCCCTCTTCAGATAGTTTAATTCTAGCAGAAAAGCACTTAGACAACAAATGATTCGCTTACTAAAAATTAGAGTATGTCTAAAAGCCGATTCCGTTCTTCAGACACTTTGAACCGATTAAATAAATTTATACCGCACTTGACATCATTATTTAAACGTCACGATCGTTGCACCATCACCGCCGGCATTAGCCGAAGCAAATTCGTACTTTTTCACTTGACGATTCGTTTTCAAATAATTAGTGATGCCTTGGCGTAAGGCGCCAGTTCCCTTACCATGAACGATCGTTACTTGACCATAACCAGCTAACAAGGCAGCATCAATATACTGATCAACATCAGCTAGTGCAGCTTCATAACGCTCTCCCCGTAGATCCAAGGTCGAGCTAACGTGATTACCGGTGTGGACCGTCGCAAATTGGCGTTGTGGCTTTTCTGCAGGTGCCCCAGCAGTCTTCTCTAAATCGTCCACGGCCACTTTCATTTTAAGGATCCCTAGTTGCACTTCCCAATGTTTCTTATCCATCTGATTAAGCAATACACCGTGTTGCCCGTATGTCGTCACTACTACATCATCGCCAACTTTTAATGCTTGACGCTGTTTTTCATGCCGTAATACTTTGTTTTTAGCTAATGCTTTTTCTTGCTTTAAGTTAGCCAAGCCTGTTTGCGCGGCGATCAATTCATGCTCTTTAACCGTCTGCTGCTGTTGCTTTTGCATTTGGTGCAACTCATGAATGATCCGTTCACTTTCTTTTTGCGCGTGATTGACAATCTGGTTAGCCTGATCTTTCGCCTTGTCCAATTGTTGCTCCCGCGCAGTGATAAATTCTTCACTAGCACTGGTTAAATCAGTGTGGAGCTCAGTGGCTGCATCAAGTAACTGCTTAGCCTGAGTTTGCTCATTTTCAGCCAGCTTACGTTGTGCCTCTAAATCACTGATCATATTGTTTAGATCTTGGCTATCTGCAGTGATCAATTGTTTAGCCTGTGTCACAATATTATCAGCTAAACCCAAGCGCGATGCGATCTCAAACGCATTTGAGCGGCCAGGAATACCGATCAACAGACGATATGTCGGTTGCAAGGTCTGAACATCAAATTCCATGCTGGCATTGATCGTCCCCACCCGATTATATCCATACGCTTTTAATTCCGGATAATGAGTCGTTGCCAAAACATAGCTATTTGTGGTGCCTAACTGATCTAGAATGGCAATTGCTAATGCAGCGCCTTCCTGCGGATCAGTACCGGCACCTAATTCATCGATTAAAACCAAACTACGATCATCAACTTGCGCTAAAATGGAGACGATATTGGCCATATGCCCAGAAAAAGTACTTAAATTTTGCTCGATCGATTGTTCATCGCCGATATCAGCAAAAATATTATCGAACACACCGACTTGGCTTTCTTCAGCGGCAGGAATAAATAAACCCGCTTGCGCCATCAATTGCAACAAGCCCATTGTCTTTAAGGTGATCGTCTTCCCACCAGTATTCGGTCCAGTAATGATCATGGCCCGATAATCTTTACCTAAAATAATATCGTTGGCGATCACCTTATTGGGATCGATCAAGGGGTGTCGCGCCTGCCGCAGACTAACTTCATTATCTAGATTTAATAGCGGCTCAGTTGCTTTGCTAGCCTTCGCGTATCGCGCTTTAGCATTAATAAAATCTAATTGGCCTAAAATCGTCGCGTTCTGCGTAATTTCAGTTTGATATGGGGCAATGGCTTCCGACAGTTCTGCCAAGATTCGCTGAACTTCTTGTTGCTCCTCCAATTGCCGTTGGCGTAAACGATTATTCAACTCCATAACATTTTGTGGTTCAATAAATAGCGTTAAACCGCTGGCACTTTGGTCATGAACGACACCGCCAAAATGACTGCGATATTCTTGCTTAACTGGAATAACATAACGATCATTGCGAATAGTGATGATCGGATCACTCAGATACTTAGCACTATTCCCGCGGGTATAGCCCGCCATTTTTTCACGAATTTCGCCTTCTAGCTGATGGATCCCATTGCGAATACCACGTAACTTAACTGACGCATCATCAGTTACATGCCCGTCTTCCTCTAATGATAGCCGCAATCGTTTAGTCAGTTCCGGTAATGTGACTAACTGGGCTTGAATCGTATCGACCTGCCGTAACGTGATCTCTTCATCAGCAAACTCTTCAAAAAAGTGTGCTACTGCGTTGGCTGCCCGTAAAACACGGCCTATTTCAGCTAATTCAACGCCATTTAAAGTACCGCCGATCGCAAGCCGTTGCATATGCGGCGCAACACTAGTTAATTGTGGAATTGGGATGGGACCCTTTAACCGCAGAATATCAGCACCGTCTTTAGTTTGATCGATTTGCTGCTGAATCTGCGTGCTATCTGTTAATGGCGACAGCGCAGCAACTTCTACTTGGCCCATCGCTGAGACAATGTACTGTTGTAAAGCTTGTTTGATTTTAGCAAACTCTAAAATCGCTAAAATTTTTGAATTCAATATGAACCTCCTTGTACTTCACCAACTAACCTAATCACAAAATCCTCATTAAGAAAGTAAAAAGAAGATAGCCCTTCAGCTTATCTTCTACTAGTAAAATCAACTTAAATCGCTTGTAACCACCAATGAATAGCTGGTATTGGCGTAAAACGTACCATACCTTGCGCTAACAATGAGTGACTCAAAAGCGATTGAATACTGGCGCTGGGAATTAAAGCCAGCACAGTCAAAAATAAAAAGACACCTATATAGACAGTTACCGCTGACAATACGCCGCCCCCGACAACATTTAACCGCGGCTCTAAAGGATAGAACGTTAGCTGTTGCAGTAAAACAGCGATAAAACGTGTCGCTAACCAACCGATAAATAAAATTAGTAAAAATCCGATGGCTGCGTAAAACGCATTATCTAATTCTAAACCAGTTTTATGGCTAAAGAAAGCAAATTGACTGGTTTCCGTTGCTGATTGGTATGGGATCAATAAAGTTAATTTAGGCGCCATCGCTAGATAGCCTAGGCGAGCAATAATAAAGGCAATCAAACAACCAATTGTATAGACGCCCTGCATTGCTAGACCGCGGCGTGTACCCACGTAATACGCATAGGCTAAAAAGATTATAATAATAAATGATAACATTAGTTTCCTCTTTGCTTGTGATCGTAATTAATTTTGTTCCGCCAACTGTTGTTTTAACTGTTTATTTTCTTTTTCTAATTGTTCAATTGTCGCTTGCTGCTTCAACTGATCAGAAACTGTGTTGATTGCTAACAAAACAGCTGCCTGCTCATCATCTAGGGTCGCTGCCAATGACTTAATTTGGGTCAACTCATTGTTGACTAACTGAGCGACCGCCTGAATGTGCGTTTCCGAAGCATTACCAATAATAACGTATTGTTTATTATCAATAACAACCTTAAAACGCCGTTTCTGCTCTGCCATCAAACGCCCTCCTTTTCATTATTAAAGTAATTATTATCTATTCGCTTAAGTAATTCAACGCATTTTATTTTAGCATAAAAAACGTAAATAAACAGCGCTTTAAGAAAATGTTAGTCAACGATCAAGATTTTATCAACTATGTAAAAAGGATCAGTACAAAGTTTTATGTTTGTACTGACCCTTTGTTGTTGCACACTAAAAATTACCTATTCTTGATCATTGTCGGCTAAGAAAGTGTTCAAAACTTCTTCAACCATGTCCCATTCAGCATCTGATTCAATCGGATAAAGATCGCCTTCAGCAAGGTCGCCTTTATCGTCAGATTTATATGAAAATGCCTGGATATCAACATCTTCATCCTCTGGTGTACCGGCTGGATACAATAAAACATAAGCCTTACCGTAATCTTCAGAGTCAAAAGTGAACAAAATTTCATACAACTCTTCGTTGCCATTTTCATCTACTAGCGTAATTTGTCGTTCGTCCTCATTTTGAGGCATTTCTTTATCAGCCATGTTAATCTCCTTAAGGTTAATCTTGACTCGTAAAAAGCCGCTATTTTAATATTAACGATGCGACTCACGGTCCAAAAAGTTTTGTAAAATCATTACTGCAGCTAATTTATCAATAACTTTCTTTCGCTTTTTTCGTGAAGTATTGGCTTGGCCGATCAGCATTCGTTCGGCTTCGACCGTCGTTAACCGCTCATCAATAAAATGAACTGGCAAACCAAACGTAGCCGTTAATAAACGCCCATAAGCTTGGGACGCTTCCGCCCGTGGTCCGATCGAATTATTCATATTCTTCGGTAGGCCAACAACAAAATCAGTGACCGAATATTCGGTCGCTAACTCCTTAACCCGGTCAATGCCAAATTCTTCTTCTGCTTCATTGATGCGAATAATTTCTACACCTTGCGCAGTCCAGCCTAAAAGATCGCTGACTGCGACCCCGACAGTTTTGGAACCAACATCCAAACCTAAATAACGCATTATTGGCGATCCTTCTTCAAGTAATTTCGAACTAATTCTTCAATGATCTCATCGCGTTCGTGCTTACGAATCAAATTACGTGCATCATTAAAACGTGGAATATATGCCGGATCACCGGATAATAGATACCCGACGATCTGATTAATTGGATTATAGCCCTTTTCTTCTAACGCTTGGTAGACAGTTTCTAAGGTCTGCTGCACATTCTTTGGTTGCTCGTGCCCAAAATCAAAACTGACCGTTTTATCTAATGAACTCACCGCAAACACCTTACCCTTCTCATAAATCTCTATTTACCGATATTTATCGTTTCTATTAAGAAAATTCAGTTTAACCTCAACCTACATTCTACTAGAAAAGCCGGTTGGATACAATTTTATTTTCCTTGTAAGAATGTTTGCACAGTTTGTAAGGCATCCGCTAAGCCAGCCGGATTCTTACCACCAGCCTGCGCCATATCAGGTCGACCACCGCCACCGCCACCAACTTTAGGTGCGATCGCCTTGATCAAATCACCAGCTTTAACGCCTTTAGCGATCCCAGCTTTAGTTACGGCGGCAATCAAGTTTACTTTTTCGCCAACAATTGTACCGAGCACCAAAACATCGGAAACGGCTTTTTGCTTCCAATCATCCGCCAATTGTCGTAACTGATTCATATCGGCAACCTTGACTTGTTCTGCAATTACAGTCACATCATTGATCGTTTGCACATTTTGGAAAATATCGGCCGCTTGTTGTTGTGCAGCCTTGGCTTGTAAACTTTCAATTTGTTTCTCTGCTTGTTTTAATTGATCTTGCAACTGTTCAACCTTGGTCACAACATTTTGTAACTGTGGTGTTTTAACTAAATCAGCTGTATCACGCAACCAAGTCTCGCGCTGTTGTAAATAAGCAAACGCTGCTTTTCCAGTTACTGCTTCAACTCGACGGACACCAGCACCGATCCCAGTTTCACCAGTAAATTTAAACAAGCCTAGTTCGGCAGTATTAGTCGCGTGCGTGCCACCATCAAATTCACGTGAATAATCGCCGATAGAAACAACGCGGACTTCTTTGCCATATTTTTCCGTAAAGATGGCGATGGCGCCCATTTTTTTGGCTGACTCAATATCGGTGATCACCCAGCTGATCGGCAAGGCTGCCCAAATTTTTTCATTCACAATTTGTTCGATTTTTTGTAATTCTTGAGGTGTAGTTTGACCCGAATGAGTGAAATCAAAACGTAAATAATCAGGTTCCACTAATGAGCCGGCTTGATGAACATGCTCACCTAAAACATCACGTAAGGCTTGGTCTAATAGATGTGTCGCCGTATGGTTTCGCGAAACCGCTTGGCGGAACTCTGGATCAACTTTCAATTGGTAAGTTTCACCCTTGGTCAGCGGTGCCAATACAGTTACTGTGTGTAGATTTTGACCATTAGGCGCGTGCTGTACATCAGTAACTTCTGCGACCTTGTTGCCAGCAGCATCTAAAATCAAACCATGATCGGCGATTTGACCACCCATTTCCGCATAAAACGGCGTCTCATCAAAAATCAACTGTGCTTCACCAGTTGCCACTTGATCAACAACTTGGTCGTCTACAACTAAGAGCTCAAGCTTAGCCGCTGCTTTTTCCAAATGATCCCAGCCAATAAATTTGCTAGGGACTTTCACGTCTAATAATAACCCGCTTTGAACACCCATCCCGTTATCTTGGCTCCGGGCTGCCCGTGCACGGTCTTTTTGTTGTTGCATTTCTGCATTAAAACCAGCTTCATCAACTTCTAAGGCTTCGTCAGCGGCGTATTCCTTAGTCAAATCAAACGGAAAGCCAAAGGTATCGAATAACATAAAGACGGTCTTACCGGACAAAGTTTTTTCGCCAGCATTTTCCGCTGCTTTAATTTGTTTGTCCAATAATTTTAAGCCGTCAGTCAAAGTATTATTGAAACGATCTTCTTCTGACTTAATGATTTTAGCAATGTAATCCTGTTGTGCCGAAACTTCCGGATAATAACTGGCCATAATTTCACCGACGATCGGCACTAATTTATAAAGGAAAGCCTGATCAATACCTAACTTTTTACCATGGACCGTTGCCCGGCGAATCAATCGTCGTAGCACATAACCACGGCCTTCGTTTGAAGGTAAGGCACCATCACCAATAGCAAAAGTCACTGCACGCGCATGATCCGCGATCACTTTAAATGAGACATCACTTGTTTTATCAGCGCCGTAGCGTTTGCCGGCGCTCATCTGTTCCGTGGCCTGAATAATTGGCATAAACAAGTCAGTTTCAAAATTAGTTTTCGTTTCCTGTACAACTGATACCAAGCGTTCTAAGCCCATACCGGTATCAATGTTTTTATGCGGTAGTGGTTCGTAGGTGCCATCAGGCTTATGATTAAATTCAGAGAAAACAATATTCCAAACTTCTAGATAACGCTCGTTCTCGCCACCAGGATAGTTTTGTGGATCGTCTTCTGCAACATTGTTAAACTGCTGCCCGCGATCATAGAAAATTTCTGAATCGGGGCCACTGGGACCTTCACCAATATCCCAGAAATTATCCTCATCTTCTAGAAGATGATCTGCCTTGACCCCAGTTTGTAGCCAAATTTCTTTAGCTACTTTATCTTTGGGATAAACTGTAATAAATAATTTTTCCGGATCAAATGCCATCCATTTAGGACTAGTCATAAATTCCCAAGCCCACGGAATAGCTTCCTTTTTGAAATAATCACCGACCGAGAAATTCCCCAGCATTTCAAAGAAAGTTTGGTGCCGAGCTGTTTTACCCACATTTTCAATATCATTAGTACGGATACTTTTTTGTGAACTGGTTAGTCGTGGATTATCAGGTACTACGCGGCCTTCAAAATATTTCTTCATTGTAGCTACACCAGAATTGATCCATAACAAACTAGGATCTTCAACTGGTACTAGTGATGCGGATGGTTCCACCGTATGGCCTTTTTCCTTGAAGAAATCAAGGAACATTTGGCGAATTTGGCTACTGGATAATTTTTTCATTAGGCTACCTCTTTCTCAATTAATCAGCTAAAAAACCATATAAAAACACCGTTGCGATTCAAGGACGCCTCAGCGCGGTACCACCTTGATTGCAACGATGTCATCGTTCCCTCTCAAACTCGATAACGCCGAGTCAGCGATATGACAGGGAGCACCACCAATAGGCATGTCATTATGCTCACAGTCAAAGGCATAACTTTCTGTAGACACCCGCTATTAGGGCATATCCGGTCTAGATTGATTTTCTGAAGTCATTATAGCTATCTCTAGCGAAACTGTCAACCAACGCGGACTGTATAAACCTCGCTAGTTCCATTATATTTTTTCCGATAACCAACTGTACTGGCCGCCTAAATATTTTAGCTACGTATTTTTCTAGCCGATAAATATAAAATTGACCCATTACTTAGCTAATTGGTCCACTCAAAAAAGTAGATCTCCACAACGGAAAATCTACTTATCTAATTCAGTCTTTTAAATTTAATCAAACGTCACTCGAATCGTTTTACGGTATAAATACTGCTGCGCTGTCAAAGCTTGCTCTAAAGCCACTGTTTGTGGTAACTGATAATAAGCTGAACGCGGCAATAATTGTTCAATTTTTAAGCTGCCACTACTAGCCGCTGGTCCTAGTTTAAGTACCCCTAGATCATCGGTCAATTCATAGGCCATTTGCCGCTGGCTAAATTCAAGGTTAAAGCCATTCTTGAATAGTTCTGGCGCAGTTAACTGATTTCCCCAAGGAAATAAGGTGGTTTGGCCACTGTTAGCCAAATATTCCCACTCAGCAGGCATTAACAAGTCAAAACCACGTTGCTCGATACGTTGCTTTAATTGGCCATAAGTAGTGGGCAGCAACTCGCAAACTTGGTAATGAACGCCATCCTCAAGTAACCGGATACTTAAATGTGGTGTAGCTTGCTCCGTGATCGAATCAGTGATAAATGGATTTAGCGCTTCTGCTGTCGGACGCAGTGCCGTCACTAATTCATGTTGATATTGATGAAAGAAGCTCTGATCACCAACGAACCGACCTGTAACACTCTGATAAAGTCCGCGGACTTGGCGATCAACAGGTAACGCCCTTTCCGCAACTAGTGATGGCGCAAAGGTAGCTTCTCGAGCGGTGCTAGTAAAATGCTCAATATAGTCTTGTACTGCTGCAGCTGTTTTTAACTTTGTTGTGCCTGGTGTAGTTGCTTCTAGAAAAGTCGACCAATCTAACTGGACAGCTGAATTAGCCCAGCCAATATTAACCATTGGCTGACCCGGAATAAAGATAAAGCGCTCGCCTTGGATCCAAGTTGCTAACGTAGATAGACGTTCACCAGCAAAATTTAAAGTTACAAAATCAGTTTGACCAATCTGTAATAACGGATTCACATAGTACAACAAAATTTGATTGAAAAGTTGGCGCTGTTGTTCCCGTGTCAATTGCCGCCAATTATCTAAATTTAGACTTTCCTGCATATTCACAGCCCGTCACCTCTATTTCACTACTTCACTAAATATTTATTTGTGAGCATTGTCGTCGCGATTCTTTTTGCGCTGTTGCCGCATATCTTCACGCTGCTTGATACGCCGTTTCTGCCGTTCATCAGTTTGAATCGCGGTGCGGATCCGCTTCTTATAGCCTGGTTTATGTTGTTTCTTTTGCTTTTTAACTAAACCAACCATTTTAGGTTCAAGCGCTTTTTTAGTCTTCTCCCGCTTGGCCCGACGATTACGATCATAGCCATCCACCAATTCGCCATGTTTCAACTGCTTAGGTTCGAAGGTGATCCCAAGTTTTTCTAGTTCTGTAATTTCTTTTTCTTGGCCTGGTTCATACAAGGTGATGGCGATCCCTGATAAGCCATTACGCCCTGTCCGACCAACACGATGGATAAAGAATTCTTGATCCGCTGGTAATTCAGTATTGATAACGTGGGAGATCCCCGCAATATCAATGCCGCGAGCAGCCAGATCAGTTGCGACCACATATTGGAAATCTAAATTTTGAATTTGGCGCATCGTTTTTTTACGATCACGAGGTGATAAGCCGCCGGAAATTTTAGCAACTTTTAGGCCTTGTTGGGTTAAATAATCCGCGATTTCATTGACTCGTTGTTTGGTATTGGCAAAAATCAAGGCTAAGTATGGATTACTATCCTTAACTAACTGGTAAATCAATTGGTTCTTATCCTTACCTTGCGTCGACACCAACCAATTACTGATGGTTGGACTGATCACGGTTTCGGTCGGAATTTCTTCGATTACTGGTGCGTTCATGTATTTACGTAAGAAAGGTTCCAACTTTTGTGGGATCGTCGCTGAAAACACCATCATTTGAAGTTGCGCCGGGAACGTTGCCGCAATTTTATCAACTTCATTTAAGAAGCCCATATCTAAGGTCATATCTGCTTCGTCAACAACAAAAGTGGTCGCAGTAAAACTTTTAAGCGCCTGACTATTAATTAAATCAAGAATTCGGCCTGGTGTACCGATCACAATTTGTGGCTGATGATGATGTAACTTATCGATCTGACGTTGCTTATCTGTTCCACCAACATATTGCTGAATGTGTAGCGGTTCTGGGCTGAAACTAGCGATCTGTTCGGCCGCCTGATAAATTTGTTCAGCTAGTTCACGACTAGGTGCTGTGATCACTGCTTGAACAGCAAAATTTTTAGCCTGTAATTGATTAAAAATCGGGATCAAAAAGGTGTGGGTTTTGCCACTACCGGTTTGCGACTGCCCAACTACACTTCTTCCTGCTGCAATCAGCGGGATCAATTTTTCTTGAACTGGTGTTGGCTGATTAAAACGAATATCAGCCAAGGCCTCTAAAATATAGGGCTTCAATTTGAAGTCTTTAAATGTACTCATAACTACCTCTTTTATTTATTATTTTGCGCAAGTTGGTCAAGTTCATGAATAATGGTCTGAATTTCAGCTTCACTATAAGCACGCGCACCACTAGCCAGTGGATGCCCGCCACCATCATGTTTTTTCGCTAATTGATTGATAATTGGTGCCTTAGAACGTAAATGTACCCGATAATTATTGGGTGCCTGCTCAACAAAAATACTCCAAACGATCACTGCCGCAATTTTGCCTGGCAACGAAACTACCGCATGTGCTTGAGCCACACTGACTTTCAAAGTAGCTAACGTTGCCGCGGTCAAAGTCACATAAGCGGCACCACTAGGTAAAACCGTCATGTGCTTTAAAACATAAGCAGATAAACGCGCTTGTTCTGGCGTTAAGGTATCCAAATTACGATTAACGATCGTTGGATCAAAATCAGCTGTAATTAATTCTGCTGCCACGTTTAACGTATGGGCACTGGTATTAGCGTACATAAAGCGACCAGTATCGCCCACTAAACCGGCGTAAAGCAAGCGTGCTGCAGTCGCTGGCAACTTAAAATCGGCCGCAATGGCTAAATCAAAAATCAATTCCGATGTACTGGAAGCTTCATCATCAACTAATTGAATATCGCCATATGCATCATCATTCGGATGATGATCGATTTTGATCAGTTTTTGACCTTGATCAAAACGTTGATCATCGATGCGCGGGGTATTAGCGGTATCAGTCACGATAACTAGTGCCTGCTGATAAATATCATCACTAACTTGCGCCATCGTCGCCAGCCAATCTAACCCTTCAGTCGCCGCACCCACCACATAGACCTTTTTATCCGGAAAACTAGCCCGAATAATTTCGGCTAGTCCTACTTGAGAGCCTAACGCATCTGGGTCAGCTTTCTCATGACGGTGAATAATGATCGTATCAAAAGCTTTGATCTGTGCACTGATTTGCTGCTGTAGCTCTTTTTTTTGCATATTTATTTTCCTCGATGTCCTTCTAAAAGTTGGCAAACCACGATTGCTTTAGCCACTAAGCCACCAGCCTGTTGCACATTAATATCCAACTTGGCCGAATGACGACCACTTTCCATAATAACCGGTGTGATCGTTAATTCAGTGTCCAACTGAATCAACCGCAAATAGTGCAAATCAACTTGATCGATCGTTGATGGTCGCTTGAGTTTAGTGACCAACAGCCGCTGACAAGCATTGACGACTAATTCACTTAATACACCTAATGAAATTGTACCCAATTGATTGATCATTTGTGGTGTAACTACCAGTTGATATACTGCACCGATCGTTTCTTTAAGATTACTAACCACTTGATCGTAAAAAGTATCATGTAACTGCAGCGGCTCACGGCGATTATCTAACGTCGCCATCACATCCTGGCGACTAATAATGCCTAATAAATGTAGCCTACTATCAACCACTGGGATCAATTCATAGCCATCGTAAACCATCATATGACTAACACTTGCCAAACTAGTCGTTTCATTGACTGTTGCCGGTGTCGTGGTCATTACCTTGTCTAAACTAGTCGGTCCACTGTAATCTAAAATATCTTTACTAGTCACCACACCAACTAATTGCTGTCGTTGTGTGATCACTGGGA
Organism: Loigolactobacillus zhaoyuanensis; assembly: GCF_003946385.1. Lineage (GTDB taxonomy): Bacteria > Bacillota > Bacilli > Lactobacillales > Lactobacillaceae > Loigolactobacillus > Loigolactobacillus zhaoyuanensis. The sequence continues at coordinate 6,679 of NZ_RHOE01000047.1, read as the reverse complement.
ACCGTGAATGATTCGTTTGTCGATTTAAATTTTTATAATCAGCCACCGTTTGTCGACTATATAAATATTTAGTTTGTGCTAACGGAATATAGATATCAGCAACTGTCGCGATTTTATGCTTAATGGCTTGGTCAGCTAGGGCACGATTAATTAGACTAGCCACTGTATAAGTATCAAAAGGTGTCACTAGTACCGGTAAAGCCTTCTGATTAGCTAGTTCAATAATGGCCGGGCTAGCTCCTAGTCCACCAGTAATTAAAACTGCAGCACCATTTTCTAAAGCTAGCTGCTGAATGGCTTCGCGATTACCAACAATTAACAAAGAATCCTTAGTAATATAGGGTACCATGCGGTCGCCAGTCATTGCACCAATTAGAAAACGGTGCAGCACTTTATTCAAGCCAGCTTCACCGCCTAAGACCATACCATTAATAATCTGCAGCAACGCTTGATAGGTTAACGTTTCTAACTGAGCCGGTGGCATTTGGTCGATTCGCACCGTCCCAACACGCTCGATCGTTGAAACTAAACCGCGCGTTTCGGCAGCTTTGATCGCCTGATAGGCAGTGCCTTCACTGATTGCCAAGTCACGAGCCAAGCCACGCACGGATATTCGTTCACCAATTTTTAGTGCTTTAATATATTGTACGCCTTGCTCTCGCTTCGATGCCATCAGTTACCTCCGTTAATTAGCACTTTTACGTTTATAATCGAACCCAAGTATACCGGTTTTTTAACTAAATTACAAAGTTAGCTATAATCACAAATCCTACTTTAAGTGGTTAAATAGCGGCAAACTAATTTCTTCAAACGCCATTGGATCTAATGTGGTCACTGTGACGCCTAACAAGCGCACACCTTTATCCAAACTGCCGCTTTCATCCCATAATTGTTGGGCATAATAAGTAATGGCCGTTTCCTCGGCAATATAATCAGTTAAGGTCAACCGTTTGGTAGTCGTTTCAAAATCACGATTTCGCCATTTTAACACAATCGTCTTACCGTGTTTCTGTGTTTTAGCTAAATTTTTAGCCACGCCACGCGCTAGCACGCGCAATTCAGCGTTGACCTGTTCTTCACTACTCAGTGGTTGGCCAAAAGTTGCTTCACGCCCAACTGATTTGCGCTGTCGTTGATACTCAACTGGCCGCAAGTCAACACCGTGTACGTGACGATAAAGTTGATCCCCCATTTTTCCAAAGCGCTGAATCAGCTCTAGTTCCGTTAATCGCTTTAGATCCGCACCGGTGTAAATATCTAGTTCATGTAATTTAGGCACTGTTTTCTTACCAACACCATGAAATTTTTCAATCGGTAAATCGTTTAAAAAAGCCAGCGCTTGCTCCGGCATAATAACCGTTGTTCCCGCCGGCTTACGATAATCAGATGCCATTTTAGCCAAAAATTTATTGTAGGAAATACCAGTCGAGCTAGTTAATTGCGTAGCTTGCTTAATCTCAACTTGAATTTTGCGGGCTAACTGCACTGCACTAGCTAAATCGACTTTATTAGCCGTCACATCGAGGTAAGCTTCATCCAAGGCCACATATTCGATCACGCTGGTATAACGCTGAAAAATAGCATGTACTTGTTCCGAAACACTGCGATACAATGTGAAATCTGGCCGCTTAAAAATTGCTTTAGGACATAGCTCAAGGGCCTTTTGCGCGGCCATCGCTGAATGGACACCAAATTGGCGTGCAGTATAATTTGCCGTGGTCACGACCCCTTTACCCCCGCTATCACTAGGATCACGAGCGATGATCAATGGCTTCCCCACAAATTCAGGATGTTCACGCTCTTCAATTGAAGCATAAAAAGCATCCATATCAACGTGAATGATTTTCCGCGATAGATCATTTGTTAAAGGAATTTGTAAAACACCCACTGTGGTCGCCATTGCTGCACCCCCCCATTACCAAACGTTTTTATATCTATTTAGTATTGTAACTCAAACGTACGTTCTAAGGCTAGTCTGATTGTCTGGATAATTGAGCTTACGCATACAAAAAAAGCCAGAGCAATTACTCTAGCTTTTATAAAATCATTATTCTTCTGGTAGCGTTTGGGCTGGATCAAAAATCCAGTGACGTCCATCACGAGCCAATAATTCATTGGCCGCTGCTGGACCCATGGAGCCGCTACGATAATTGGGGAAATCAGTTGGTTCATTTTCCGCCCAAACTTTTTCCACAACATCGGCAAACTTCCAGGTTTGCGAAAGCTCATTCCAATGTGTGAAGTTAGTTGAATCACCATTTAATGCATCTAACAACAAACGCTCATAGGCTTCTGGACTATTACCAGCTGCCGCCGCGCTATGCCGGAAATCAAGGTCGACCGGCCGTGTAGCAAAACCTTGACCTAATTTCTTGGCATTGACCCGTAAACCAAAACCTTCCGTTGGCTCAACGTAAATGGTTAAAACGTTATCGCCTAACTTATCCTCGTCGCTAACTGCGTTAAAGATGTTCATTGGTAATTGCTTGAAAACAACATCAACTCTTGTCGCTTTTTTTGCCAACCGCTTGCCGGTCCGTACATAAAACGGCACGCCTGCCCAGCGATAATTTTCAAATTCCATTTTACCAGCAACGTAAGTTTCAACGTTTGAATCGGAGGCCACTTGTTCCGCTTCACGGTAACCTTCTAATCGCGCACCATCGACCGTTGCTGGTCCATACTGACCGCGGACAAAATTACGCCGTGCCTCTTCAGGCGTATCAATATGCAAACTGTGTAAAACCTTGATTTTCTCATCGCGAATATCAGTGGCCGAAAATGAAACTGGTGGTTCCATTGCCAGTAACGTTGCAATTTGTGAAATATGATTTTGCACCATATCACGCATTGCACCTGCAGTTTCATAATAACCAGCTCGTTCTTCAACGCCCAAAGCTTCACTTAAAGTGATCTGAATATTATCAATGTAACGATTATTCCATAAAGACTCAATAATATTATTGCCAAAACGAATGGCGGAAATATTTTGTACCATTTCTTTACCTAAATAATGATCGATCCGGTAGATTTGGTCTTCTGCAAAGGATGCACGAATTTGTTCATTTAGCTCCTCGGCACTATTATAATCATGACCAAATGGCTTCTCAATGATCAACCGATTAAAACCATCTGCAGTCAGAATCTGTTCTGACTTTAAATGCTTAGCAATTGTGCCAAAGAAGTTTGGTGACATTGCCATATAATAGAGTCGATTACTTTGTAATTCGTATTGTTGATCTAATTTTTTAGCCAAGTTTTCCAATACCACGTAATGTTCCGAATTAGTCACATCATGTGATTGATAATAAAAATGACTAGCGAAGGCAGCAACTTGTTCATCTGTAGCCTGTAAGTCGCTTAATGAGTCAGTCACGATTTGATGATAATAATCATCTGTCCAAGGCCGCCGCGCAGTGCCGATCACCGCAAAATGTTGATCCAAATAGCCTTTCTGATAAAGTCGAAATAGCGATGGGTATAATTTGCGCCGCGCTAAATCACCAGAACCGCCAAAAATAATAAATAAAGCTACTTTTTCGTTTTGCATGCCTGACACCACTTCCGTTATTTTTTAACTCTTACTAATTGTACCCATTCACTTCACCAACAGCAAGCCAACCAGCTGAAAAATTTCGACATAAAAAAGCAGCCACTAACCGGCTGCTTTTTGAACTGCTTTAATTAGTTTCGACACCTTGGCCATCCCATTCACGAACTAAAATTTCTTTCAGTTCACTGATCAATGGTTCCTTTGGATTGGCTGGTGTACATTGGTCTTCATAAGCTAATTCAGCTAATTTATCGACGCTACGATCAAAATGATCTTTTTCAACTCGATTCGCTTTTAAGCTTAAAGTCACATCAACTGAATGTGCCAAATCAATGAAGGCTTGGACCAAGGCTTCTTTAAGCTCTTCGTCAGTATTGCCTTTCAAGCCAAGATAGCGGGCAATATCAGCGTAATCTTCTAAGGCAGTAAAGTGTGAATATTTAGGCCACATTGCAATTTTAGTGGGTACGGTTGCGTTAAAGCGAACGACTTGCGGATAAGTGATTGCAATCGCTAAGCCGTGGGGTAAGTCGAATTCACCACCCAATTTATGGGCGATCGAATGATTGATTCCCAGATAGGCGCTGGCAAAGGCCATCCCTGCCATCGTTGCGGCATCGTGCATTTTTTGGCGTGCTTCACGATTACCTTCGTATGAAGCTTTCAAATTATTAAAAGCTAGCTTCAACGCTTGCAGTGCCCAGCCGCGTGTATATTCAGAAGACATAACTGAAACATAGGCTTCGGTTGCATGCGTAATCGCATCCAGGCCAGTCCAAGCTGTCGTCCGCTTCGGTACCGTTTCAACAAATTGTGAATCAACAATTGCAATATCGGGTTGCATTGCGTAGTCGGTGATTGGGTACTTAACGTGTGTTTTGGAATCCGTGATCACTGCGTATGGTGTTACTTCAGAACCAGTACCTGAAGTTGTAGGAATCCCGATATATTTTGCTTTGTTGGGTACAGGCACCTTGTAAGTCCGTTTACGAATATCCATAAATTTCTGCTTGGCACCAAAGAATGACGTTTCTGGATGTTCGTACATCAACCACATGAATTTACCGGCATCCATGGCGGAGCCACCGCCTAAGGCAATGATCGTATCTGGTTTGAAGGCATCCATCCGTGCGACGCCTTTATACACAGTATCTGTTGAAGGATTAGGTTCAACATCCGAGAAAATATCAATTTCGACTTGGTTTGAACGTTTGCGTAGAACATCCAGCACACGATCCGAATAACCAAACTCGACCATCCCAGGATCACAAACTAGAAAAACTCGCTTGATTCCTTCCATGTGTTCCAAGTAGCGGACCGAATTACGTTCAAAGTAGACCTTGGGTAACTTTACCCACTGCATGTTATTCCGCCGTTTCGCGACTGTTTTGATATTGATCAAGTCCATATCTGAAACGTTGTGCGAGATCGAGTTTTTACCGTATGAGCCGGTTCCTAAAGTCAGGGATGGACGCATATTGTTATAGATATCGCCGAGGCCGCCTAAAGCAGATGGTGAATTGACCAAGATTCGACAAGCCAGCATATCCATACCAAACTGCTTAATTAACTCATCATCACGACTATGAATTGCTGCAGTATGACCAAGGCCGCCAAATTCTAGCAATGCTTTGGCACGAGCAAAAGCATCCGCATGATTTTTAGCTTCATACAACGACAAAACTGGTGATAATTTTTCACGAGATAATGGGTATTTTGGTCCAACGCCATCGATTTCAGCAATTAAGACTTTAGTATCTTTAGGAACATCGATCCCAGCTAATTGAGCAATTTCGTAAGCTGATTTACCAGCGATTGGGCCTTTAACGCCGCCACGTTTAGCATCAAACATAGCTTCCCCTAACGCTTTTAATTCGCTTTTTTTAACGAAATAACAATTCCAATATTTAAATTCTGCCTTAACTTCAGCGTAAATTTCTTGGTCAACGATGGCACTATTTTCTGAAGCACAAACCATACCGTTATCAAAAGTTTTTGATAACACAATATCGTTGACCGCTTGTTTAATATCAGCAGTTTTTTCGATGTACGCTGGGCCGTTACCAGGACCAACGCCAAGGGCAGGATTACCACTAGAATAAGCTGCTTTGACCATACCAGGGCCGCCGGTTGCTAAGATCGTCGCAATTGATTCATGGTGCATCAATGCCCCGGTTGCTTCAATACTTGGGTCAGCGATCCATTGGATACAATCCGCTGGCGCACCAGCCTCGATTGCTGCATCGAGAATAATTTGCGCAGTCCGAACACAGGCTTTTTGTGCTTGTGGATGGAAACCGAAAATAATTGTGTTACGTCCTTTTAATGAGATCAATGATTTGAAGACAACCGTTGATGTTGGGTTAGTTACTGGCGTCACCCCTGCGATAATACCTAGTGGTTCAGCAATTTTCATCATCTGTGTTTCGTCATCATCTTCGATCACACCAACCGTTTTATCATCACGAATACTATTCCAGACATATTCACTGGCATAGATATTTTTAATCACTTTATCTTCAACAATACCACGATGAGTTTCGGCAACCGCCATTTTTGCTAATTCCATATGATGATCAAGTGCAGCTAAGGCCATTGCCTCACAGATCTGATCAACTTTTTCTTGTGTAAAAGTAGACATAGTTGCCAATGCCTTTTGCGATTTATTAACTAAGCTATCGATCGTTTGTTCAACGGAAATGCGATTATCATCCATTTCAACAGCAGTTTTGGTTTGTTTTAGCATGATACAGTTCTCCATTTCTCTATTGGTTTTTATTGTTATCTATTTCACAATCAAATGATACTACGAATTAAAAAAATTGTAAAGTAATTTCAGCATAAATATAAAAGTTGTTATTAAGCGCTTTCATAACTACTGAATATGGACTTTCCTGAAAAATTCATATTTTTTATAGAAATTTTTTTGTGAAATTAATAACAATAGCACGCAAAAAAAGCACCGACAATTAAAATTGCAATGTCATTAAGTTAGTGACTTGACAATTATTAGTCCCTGAGGAAATCGCTCGGCTAATTTTAAAACCACCTGATTAGTCATTTCATGATTGCTAATTGGGTGGTTTTTATAATTTAAAGCTAATTTAAAGCGCACTAAAATAAGGG
>NZ_RHOE01000046.1 GCF_003946385.1 Loigolactobacillus zhaoyuanensis | reverse complement strand
GTTGAGGAAGGAATCGAATATTTCAATCACCACAATCGCTCAGCACAAAGAAACGGCCTCACCCCAGATGAATACTGGAGTGAAGCCGCTTAGAAACAGATTCAACTTTATATTATTTCATTTGTCAACTTGACAGGGCCTAGTGCATACGGTGGCTTTTCTTTAAAATTAAGCTTTGGCTGCTAAGCGTTGTTCGTGCCGTGTTTTAAATATATATAGTCCAATGATCCAAACTAGCGCGAGAACCAACGCGACTAAAGTATCCTGTGCCAAACACAAAACAACGGCTACAAAAATCAAGAACGCCAACACGAAATAATCACCCCATGGGAAAAATGGTGCCTTGAATGAACTATTTTTAGCCGCTTGCGTTTTCCTATAGCGGATATGAGCAACGATGATCGTGCCCCAGATAAACAAGAAACAGGTTGTCGCAACGCTAGAAACCAACGTAAACACAACGTCGGGGATCCATAGATTCAGTAAAACAACAATAGCAATAATTGCTGTGGAAAATAATAATGCCGTCGCTGGAACATGGCTTTTGGACAGCCGGCTTAATTGACGCAAACGTGGATTCTTGCTGTCATAGGTCAGTGAAAATAGCATCCGCCCAGTACTGAACAACGAACTATTACAAGCTGACGCCGCCGCAGTGATCACAACGAAATTAATGATCCCTGCCGCTGAGCGAATACCCACATTTTTGAAAACTTGCACAAACGGACTTTGCGAAGCGGATAAATCATTCCATGGATAAATACACATAATGACGGTCAGCGCGCCTACATAGAATAAAATGATTCGTAGCGGAATATCATTGATTGCCTTAGGGATTACTTTTTTGGGATTTTCCGTTTCCGTTGCTGTGATCCCCACCATTTCAATCCCAATAAAGCCAAAAACAACCATTTGAAACGAGAGAATAAATCCTTTCAAGCCGGTTGGAAAAACACCACCGAAATTAACTAAATTACCCACGCTAGCGGTCCCAACCGGTGTGTGAAAACCAACGATCACCATAAAGATACCAGCTGCGATCAACGCGACGATCGCCACAATTTTTATTAAGGCAAACCAGAACTCGACTTCACCGAAAGCCCCAACAGTGACTAAATTAACACCGAGTAAAATCACTAGAACCACTAATCCTGGTAACCATTGCGGTAAATTAGGAAACCAAAAATGCATGTACAACCCAATTGCCGTCACATCCGCCATCGCGATCGTGATCCAACAGATCCAGTAAGTCCAGCCAGTCACGAAGCCGATTTTTTCACCTAAGTATCGTTTAATAAAATCAACAAATGAATTTAATTTCAAATCAGAAAGTAATAGTTCACCTAATGCACGCATCAATAGAAAACAGGCAAGGCCGGTGATCAGATAAGCAAAAATAATAGCCGGTCCTGCTAAGTGGATCGATTTTCCTGCCCCTAAGAATAGTCCAGTACCAATCGTGCCGCCGATCGCAATTAATTGCACGTGGCGACTTTTTAAATTACGTTCGAGTTCTTGTGGTGCATCAATTGCTTTGCGTGTCATAATTTGCTCCTATCACCTATGATAAATTTTCTGTAATCCGATTTATCAATTATAACACCGGCAATTTCTATTTTTAAGGTGAAGCAGCTGAAACTTATTCAAATAAAAGTGAAAACAATTCATCTAGTTGACTCATTTGGTAAAAGCTAATTGTAAGTAAAACCAATTGTCAGCTACTTTAGCACTCATTTTACCGTGCATCCGCGTCACCAACTTTTGTGCAATATAAAGGCCTAAACCACTGGCTGACGTATTCCGGCTGGCATTACCCGTATAAAAACGTTCAAAAATATGTTCTATTGCAATTTGTTCAGTGGCCGCAAAATCATTTTTCACTGTTAAAATGATTTCCTGCTCAGTTACTTGATAATCGATCACTACGTGTTTTACAGCGTAACGCAGCGCATTTTGAATTATATTCTGAATCACACGCGTTAGTAAAACTGGTGCTGCGGCAATTTTTTGTTCATTAACTGATTTTGGGAAAGTCACCTGCAATTGATGTTGTTGGAACTGGTCGTAAAAGGATAAAAATAACTCCTCAGTCAATTGATACAGCGCCACTGGAACTAACTTTAATTTGCTGGCCGTTGTTTCTAGACGCGCTAATTCATAAAAATTATCGGTCAATTCCAATAAACGGGTTACTGATCGTTCAATGATCTCAATATATTGTGCCTGTTGTGCAGGCGTATTTTCCGCTTGTTGCAACAGTTGCGTGTAGCCATTGATCGCCGTTAATGGGGTGCGTAGATCATGCGATAACCCAGTGATCGATAATTGTAGATTTTGTTCTCGTCCCTGAATCTGGGTCTGTTGGGCCTCGTAATATTCAATCATTTGATTTAGTTGGGCGACTAGATCGCGCACGGTTCGATCACGCAACGTAAAAAATAAACGAGTACCATGTTGCCCGATAACTGGTATTTGCTGCACTTGCTGCCGTATTTGTTTTAGTTCATACCGTAAACGCAGAATATAAGAAAAAGACGCCAGCAAAAGCGCCCCGACTCCCAGCCAGATAATCGTTGTCATTTGCTAAACGTCCTTTCATTACTATTATTTTTAAGCTTACTTAATCGAACTTAAACCCCACACCCCAAACAGTCTGAATATAGTCCGCACCAACCTGACGTAGCTTATTACGTAAATTGCTGATATGCACATTAATTGTTTTTTCGCCATCAATATAGTCGTCCTGCCAGACACTTTCATACAAATTACGGCGACTAAATACTTTATGCGGCTGCTGGAGAAATAATTTTAAAATAGCATACTCACGAGCGGTCAACTGTAGCGACTTTTGGGCAAACATAACTTGTCTGGTCACTGAATCAATACTTAATTGTTCATAGCGTAGTAACGCAGGCTGGGGGCTCGATGTGGCATGACGTATCTGAATATTGATTCGTGCAACTAACTCAGCCAAATCAAATGGTTTAGTTATATAATCATCGGCACCATGAGCTAACATCGCTAACTTAACCGTTTGGTCATGCTTTGCTGACAACACAATGATCGGTACTGCTGATATTTGTCGTAATTCAGCTAATAAAGCTTCACCAGACATTCCCGGCAACATTAGATCCAACAAGATCAAATCAACCTTGGCCGGATCAAACCGTAATCTTCCTTCGGTTCCAGAAAAAGCATTGATTATTTGGAATTGATGTTGCCGTAGTGTTGTTTCCAGTATTTGATGAATTGCTGCATCGTCCTCAATAATTAAAATTGTCGCCACAGGTTTCGCCTACTTTATATCCGTGTGTTTGAAAATATAAATACCTAAAATAGTTGCTAGAATTATTGTAGCACCACTTACCAAAATCATTTGCGGAAATTCAGTGATTGCAGCTGGTAATGCTAAATTACGATAAAATAAATACGTTTGGGTAAACCAATTGGTAAGAAATTTAAAATGCTCAGTTTGTTGAAAAACTCCAGGCACAAAGCCAGTACCTATTGTATATAAAAAGCCCCAGACCATGGCCATACCAGTATTTTTAGTAATAAAAGTTACCGCAACATATACCGCAACATTAGCCAATATTAATAAATAGAGCACAATAAATGCTTGTAAAGCATAACTGAAATAATGATCAATTCCAACTACCTGGCCAAAATTAAACAACACACTGTAACTAAGCATCCCAACCACCGTTGTCACCACTGCTGCTACAAAGGTGAGTCCTGCAGCCATGATCAACTTAGCCAAATAGTAGTCAGCCCGCCGCTGGCCTAAAGATAGTGCATTACGTATAGTTCCATGTTGAAATTCCTCGCCAATAAAAAAATTAACAAAAACTAGGAGAACCACAGAAAGCGTCAAACCATTTTTCTCGATCATTAAAATACTAGTAGCACCATCGATCACTATATCTTTCAACTGAGTAAGCTTAAAGCCTGAGTGAACCGTTAACTGACCATTTAATGCCTGAACTAATGGTAAAAGTCCCATGATCAATAGCACTAATATAATCTTTTTACTGTGTGTCAATTTGATTTTATCAGCTGCTAATAAGTTAGACAAGCTGCTCACCTCCGGTCAAGTTCAAGAAATAATCTTCTAGCTGTTGTTGCGTCACACCAATCCGCGTCACTGCAATATCTGCTAACACCAAGGCCCGATTGATCTGTGCCACTGCCTGATTATGCTGATAAACATTGATATGCTGTGCATCGACTACCGTGTAATCGGCGATCTGCATTTGATCCAATATTGGTATCGCCGCCTGGGCATCGGCTAATTCTATTTCAATATATTGCTGACTTTCCTGAGCTATCTGCTCCTTAGATAACTCACGAATTAATCGACCATGATGCAAAATACCATAATGCGTTGCTACCAACGATAACTCATTCAATAAATGACTGGAAATAAGCACAGTTAATCCGCGTTCATTGACCAATTGTAAAATAATCTCACGGATCTCTGCAATCCCTGCTGGATCTAATCCATTAGTTGGCTCATCAAGAATCAAAAATTCCGGATTAGTTACCAACGTTACCGCAATTGCTAAACGTTGCCGCATACCTAAGGAAAAATTCTTCACGTGTTTACGTCCAGTTGTTGCCAGATTCATCATGGTTAATAAACGTTCGATTTCAGTTTCATCGACGCCACCATTGGCTGCTTGCACCTGTAAGTTTTCACGTGCTGTCAGCTCTGGATATAGTGCAGGCATCTCAATTGATTGGCCCATTTTACGACGTGCTTGTTGCAAGCCCTTGGTATCATGTTGTCCAAATAGTTCAATTGTCCCCGTATCGGTTTCGATCAATCCCATAATTGCACGCATAAACGTCGACTTACCTGCCCCATTCTCGCCAATTAAACCATAAATCATACCACGACGAATTTCAATTGAAACATCAGCCAACGCCTTATGCTGCCCATATTTTTTGGTCACACCAGTTGTTTTCAAAATAATTTCAGTCACTGCAATTCACTTCCTCTAATTAATAGTCTCAGCATATGCTATAGGCATAAAAAAAGCAGATGGATAGATGTAAAGAAAGTATAAAGAAAGGTTCTATAAACTATTAGACTTAACTGTCCAATGGTTATAGAACCTTTCTTAAGATCATTTTGACTTTACTAGCTACGTAAGCGTTCCACATCGCGAACGATCATTAATTCTTCATCAGTTGGAACCAATAATACCTTTAACTTAGCGTCATCTGTACTAATAATTTTTTCGACACCATGCACATCGTTACGTTGGTCATCAATTTCAGCACCGAAGTAACTTAAACCGTCGATAATGCGTTTACGCATGAGCACATCGTTTTCACCGATACCAGCAGTGAAGATCAAAGCATCAATGCCCCCCATTTCAGCAATGTAGCTGCCGATATATTTCTGAATTCGGTTAACAAAAATATCGATACCTAATTGAGAACGTGGATTAGTGTCCCGTGATTTTTCTAGATCACGCATATCAGGTGATACCCCAGATATACCAAGAATTCCGGATTTGTTATTTAAGATGTCGATCATATCCTCCGGATCAGATAAATGTAGTTTTTGCATTAAATAAGCCACTAATGAAGCATCAATATCTCCGGAACGGGTTGCCATTGTTACCCCAGCTAATGGCGTGAAGCCCATAGAAGTATCCACAGAACGACCACCGTCAATCGCAGTAATTGAAGCACCGGCACCTAAATGTAAAGTAATCAATTTTAGATCACTTAATGGTTTGCCCAGAATCTCAGCAGCCCGATTTGCCACGTAACGATGACTAGTTCCGTGCGCCCCATACTTACGTGCACCATATTTTTCGTAATATTCGTAAGGAATACTGTACAAATAATTAACCGCTGGCATCGTCTGATGGAAGGACGTGTCAAACACCGCAACACTTAATGCATCAGGTAATAGCTTGGAAAAAGCTTTAATACCTTGTAGTTCCGCCGGATTATGCAATGGTGCATATTCAGCTAAGTCATCGATTTGCTGCATTACTTCAGCAGTGATCACTGTTGATTCTTTAAAAATTTCGCCACCAGCAACCACCCGATGACCGATCCCAGTAATTTCAGTAATTTCAGCAACGATCTTCAAATCGATCAATTTTTTTAACAACATATTCACGGCTGCTGTTTGGTCATTGATATCTAGCGTTGCTTTAAAGCGTTCCTTTTCATCAGGACCATATTTAGCTGTAAAAACTGAATCCTTCAAGCCGACTCGATCGACCATTCCTTCAGCTATAACTGCTTCAGATGGCATTTCAAACAGCTTCCACTTCAAACTTGAACTACCTGCATTAATTGCAATTACTTTTGACATGACTAGCGCTCCTTCAACAAATTAGATTAATTTTGACGTTTATTCTCATGTTACAAAAAGAATATTAAGTGACAAGAACCAGATCACATTTTACTAATTTAGACCGACTGATGACATTTAGCTTTGCATCAAGCTAAGTTTTGCTGTTTCCACTGGGTTAACTCATCAGTAAAACGGCGGAAGCCAACTTGATCTTTCAAAGAAGGAAACTCGCCAAGTAGGACCCGCTGAGCCTGTTTTGCTTGATCACCCTTATTTTGCAGGATCAAAATTGCTTTTTGAGCGTCTTCATCCTGAAATAATTCACGTGGTAAATTCAGTAACCCTTGCATATAAGTGGCTGATGTCATCCATTTAGTCAAGCTCTTGGCTTCAGCGGATTTAAAAATCATACTTGGCACAACGAAAAAGCCAAATCCGCCAGCAACCGTATAACGCATACTTTGTTCGATCAATAAATGATGTGCGTATGAATGCCCACTTGTGGCGCGGGTCGCAAAGTTTGCTGCCCGCTCATCGACCGGATAGTAGCCAATTGGTAGATCTGCTACACTAGCCGTCACTTGAGGTACCACCAAATCGCTGATCGCATCTTGATGGAATAATTCAACGTTTAATCCTTGCAGACGGGCACTCACACCAGCGAGCGCCAACATGGTATCATCATTATCAATTCCATAAACTGTTCCAACTGATTTAGTTGCTACCTGTAATCGATTCAAAACGGTGTACAATAAATTTCCTGTGCCCACCGTAATATCCAATAGAGTTGGTTTATTGGTTAAATCCGCTAAAGCTTCTAGTAAATAGGCAACTAAAAATCCAATCGAATCAGGTGTCATCTGATGATTAGCCTGAATTAAATCTGTACGTTCACCACGCAAAATCGATAACTGTACCGCCTGACGGATCTCATCTGTCGTTAATTGACCAAGCTTGATTTGTGCATATTGCGCGTTCAATTGCTCGCGTATTTGTTGGTGCGGTAAGCCTGCCTCAACTTTGACGCGGCCGCCATCTAAAATATTTTCACTGGTTTCGATTAAGGCGTCCATGTAGGAAACATCTAAATCTTCCTTTAACAATGCGGTCGTTGTATCAAGACGCTTATACAGTTCACCGACATCTGTTTGTCCCATATTTTCACCTCAAATTAAAATTGTTCACTTTACTATTCTAACCAATCAACAGGCGCATTTCAAGCGCTTTCTTACAGTGCTAATGCGACCATGCTGGGTTTTTACTGCGGTAACGCTTTAGTCACGATTTGTGCTTGTGTTTTTAATTTTACTTGTGCACGTGTCTTATCTAAATGAACACGACCTAAATTAAAAGTATACCATTCCTGATCTTCACCTTGTTTGTGTCGTGCTTGTGCCAAAGCAATCAAACTTTTAACTTGATAACTCTGTTCCGCCAATTGTAGTGTCCGCATCTGCCGCTCATACACCCGCAAATACCCACTTATCAACAATAACAGTAGACTCAAAAGTAAACAAGCCGATAATAACAAACTAGCTGGCCGCTTTTTCATGTTTTTCCTCCGCTGGTGGTAAATAAAATTCACTTTGATAATTGCGCCCACTAGTCATCGTTGCCGTTAATTTTACAAATGGTGCTTGGTAAGTCAACTTGGCTTTTTCTACTCCGGTCAACAGCGGCATATGGCCTTTTTTACTGCCCATTAAGCGAATCATTTTTTTATAAGGTTCGATTCGATATTGTTTTTTCTTAGCGGGTTGATAAAAATAAACTTTATTATTTTCACATTTATCAAACGTTGCACCGGCACTAAACTCCTCAAATTGTTGAACCGCTAAATGCCAGCCAATATCTTCTTCAACAAAAGTCTTCGCTAAAACTTGTGGCAACTGTTGTAATTCTGTTTGGATCAAACTTAAGGTCAATCCAAAAACTAGCAGTGCAATCATAGTTTCCAGTAACGTAAACGCAGGCGTTGCTTTACCAAGAAATTTCTGCATAATGAGCTCCTTGACCCACGCCTATTTTTTGTGGCTGTGTCTGGACTTGATACACATAACCATTAATTTGCAGCTGTGATAATTTAGTCTGTTGTCGTTGTCGCTGTGCCGCGATCCATAAAACCTGCGCCTGATCGGTTGACTGGCGCTGCTGGCGTAACTTCAAAATAAATTGCTGGAAGGTCGTATTAAAAGTATAAATACCGATCACCACTATCGTTAAGGCACAAATACTTTCCACTAATGCAAATGCACGTTGCTTATTCATAAATTCCCCATCCCATCTGCGGTTTGATCGTAGTTGGCCGTTGAAAATAATCTGACCAAAAACTAATCTGGCTTGGACCCATTTGACCAGGCGGATCGATTGAAAGATTATGCAAATCAGCATGCAACCCTGCTGGCATCATCAAATTTTTGGTTGTCATCGGTTTCTGACCCTGAAAAGTTATAAATGTAGCTTGATGCCGTGTAATATGGATCTTCACGCGCTCTCCGCGTAACAACGTATACGCCTGCAGGTAACGCCATTCCTGATCAAAATCATCGAAGAAGAGCTGCTCTGCATGTTGTTGTTTGATTGGTCCAAATTGAGTCAGTGGAATTAAAGCAAAACTAGTGACTAGGCCTAAAACAATCACTGACTCCAATAGCGTAAACCCTGAATGTTTCATGGATTCAGCTTCATTTGTTGAGCGCGCTTAAATTGGCGTTCAGTTAAATAATCTTTATCCTTTAAATCAGTTAAACTCGGCGTCGTTCCTTCATACGCGTTTTGATATAATTCTCGTTGCGTTTCTACTGTACTGATAAAAGCTTCATCCCCAGTCTTTTGTGCATGCTGGCGTTGAGCACCAACATTAGGCAAAATAACCAAAATCAGTAAAGTAATAATAAATAACACAACGACCATTTCAATTAAAGTAAACGCTTTCTTTTTTCTGAATATTTTCATTAGTATAATCCCTCCATCATGTGATACATCGGCAATAATAAACTCAAATAAACACCAATAATCAATAGCGCAATCACCGCAAACAATAGTGGCTGCACGTAAGTCGCTAATTTGGCTAAGCTCGCCAGCATTTTCCGATAAGTCAAGCGTGCTGTCATTAATAATTCATCACTTAAATGATCCAGCGAGCGGCCTTTACGTACAAACAATTTCAGTTGTGCTGGTAGCAGTGGCTGCTGGGTAATAATGTCACTAAGCGCCACACCAGCTTCCAACTGTGGTTCAATTTGTTGGCCCAAACAATACAACAAGCTGTCTGGGGCCAAGGTTTGTAATAAACGACAAATTGCCTGCAAGTTCAATCCACTTTTCAGCAAGATAGCTAAGTTAAATAACAAATAATAATGATAATAATATTGGTAAGTTTTTCCTAATACCGGTAAACGCAGTCGTGCTTGGGCTTTCTTTAAGGGATTCCGCTGTAAATAAACACGTAATAGTCGGCCAATTAGCAACAGGCTGGTCAATAGCAATAACCCAATAAATATTAGCCAATAAAGTAGCACTTCATGATCTAAATTAAGTTGCCATTGCCGCAGTTCAGGACCAATTAGATAACGAACCACCAGTAATAATCCGGCAACTAAAGTCAATAATAATAATGGATAACGCAATAGCCGTTTTAATTGTTGACGCTGGCGCAGCTTTTCCGCCAATAGTCGACCAATTTGGGTCAAAGCATCGGTTAAATCACCATGCTCTTGCGTGATTTTAATTTGATTGACAATGTCCCGATCGACCCCAATTTTTTCAAAGCCAGCAGCCAAGCTGGCCCCATCACGTAAGACCTCACTTAATTGATCTAAACGGTCGGTATATTGAGGTAATAAAACTTGCATGAATTGGATGCTTTGCGCAATCGAAAAGCCAGCCAATAACAAGTCCGCTAACAAACTAAAAAAATCAGCTTGAAAATTAGTTGCGTGTCTATCCACTAATGAAGGCTTGTTGCGTGGCCAAATCGATTTTGCCCAACTTAACGGCGCGCGCCAAGCTTTGCTGCCAAGTCGATTCATTTCCCTCTCCTCCTTGAGTTGGATCATAAATATCAAATAGAACTGCCGCCCCTGCTGTTGTAGGCAACAATCGTTGATAGCTGACGCCAGTTAAGCAGGCCGCCAGTGTGGCCGCTTCGATTCCCAACTCGTTCAGTCGTGTGGCAACCTGCCGTGCTGTCCGCGCGTGAACAGTACTCAGAACTAAATGCCCACTTAATGCTGCCCGAACCGCCACATTGGCCGTTTGTTCATCACGGATTTCACCAACGATCAGAATATCCGGTCGATGGCGTAAACCCACCTTTAATAATGCAGGATAGGTCATTGCGGCAGCTTCATTAACTTGCAACTGTAAAAAATCAGGCTGAAAAATTTCGATTGGATCTTCAATTGCCATGACCATCTTGTTAGCACCTAAACCAGCAGCTAATTGGTATAGCGTAGTTGTTTTACCCGAACCTGTTGGCCCCGCAAAAACAACTAGGCCACGCTGTTGGCAAAGCTCAGTTAATTGGCTGAACTGCTGCGGAAAAATATAGCGGGATCGAGCCGCTTGCACGTAAATAAAACGAATGACCAGTGATTCTTGATTTTGAAAATTGCCGACTGTTGATAGTCGTAAAAAAATAGTTTGGCCTTCAACTTCAAGCTGCCGTGCACCTAGTTGCGGGCGACGTGTCTCGCTTAATGCCATTTTAGCTGTAAATTTTAAATGGTTTAGCCATTCCTTTGCCTGTCCTTCTGGCAAACTGCATAATTGAGTAATTCCTCCAGTTGTCCGCATTTGCAGTTGATAAGTGTGCTGATATGGTAAAAAGTATAAGTCACTAGCCTGCTGGTCAATGCACTGGACCAATAAATCAGTGACTTGAGCTGCAACGGTCACAAACCCACCTCCATTTTTTACTTGCTATAATTTAATATACGCAGAACGATCCCAATAATTTTTTAGACAAAAAAATACACCACAAATTTGTGGTGTATTTAAAAAGCGATTGGCTAGGTTTCTGTTGCTACCTAGCTTAACATCATTAAGCCTCAGTGTTTTCTGGCAATTCGCCAGCATAGTAAACTTCAGAAACGTCATCATCGTCTTCTAAAAGATCGATCATGCGCTCAAATTGTTCAGCTTTGTCAGCTGGAACTGGTGTCGTGTTTTCTGGGATCATCGTTAGTTCAGCAGTCGCCAACTTATAATCTTTAGCTGCCAAAGCATCGCGAACAGCCGCTAATTGCTTAGGATCAGTATAGATCTCAAAGGCTTCATCACTGGTTTGTAGATCATCGCCACCAGCTTCAAGCACATCTTCTAACATTTGATCTTCATCAACATCCAAGCCTTCACGTTCGATCACGATATACCCACGGCGATCAAACATGTAAGCAACAGATCCAGAAGCACCTAATGCACCGCCATTACGAGTAAACGCAACACGTACACTAGATGACGTCCGATTTTTATTATCAGTCAAGGCGTGTACCAAAACAGCGACACCGCCGGGACCATATCCTTCATAAGTAGTTTCTTCGTAATTTGCTGTATCTGAGCCAGCGCCCTTATCTACAGCCCGTTTAACGTTATCTTTAGGCATGTTAGCTGCACGAGCCTTATCCATGATCAAGCGCAATTGGGGGTTAGATGAAGGGTCAGGACCCCCAGCTTTTACAGCCATGAATAACTCGCGAGATATTTTTTGGAAAATTTTTCCACGTTTGGCATCCTGGGCGTTTTTACGGCCTTGGATATTATGCCATTTTGAATGTCCTGACATGTTATGTCCCTCTTTCCTTTATCTTAAAAATCGTGTGCCGAGTTCAAAAGACACCTAATATATAGTAGCAGATACACCGCTTGCAATCAAGCGCTTAAGCGGCTTTTTTACCGCGACGGCGCCAAAACTTGGTGATCAGCCACGCCAAAACAATTGCGGTTAGCGCCCCACAAGCATCCAATAAAACGTCCTGAAACAACGGTGTACGTCCACCAGTCAAACTTTGATGGAATTCATCTAGCGCCGCATACCCGGTTGCAGCTAGCCAAACGACGATCATAGTTAACCCAGTTTGTTTGATTCGTGATCTGTAGCCCATATAACCACCTAAACCAATTAGAAAATAACTGCCGAAGTGCGCTCCTTTACGGATGAAGAATTCGATGAATTTAAAATAGCCACTGCTGGCGATACTCACTTTTTGATCCACATAAGTAAAGGAGATCCCCGCTAATTGCTGCTTAAACGGTTGATCATGTAACCAACGCGCCAAAAACGGAACTGAAGTTTGCTGCTGATAAGTTTGGGCAGAACTAATAAATAGTAAAATCATGATTGCTAAGGACAAAAGTAACCACCAATTATCATGTGATAGTCGTTTAATACTGATCACTCCTCATATTTGCTTAGTACCTCATCGATTATAGCGTATTTACCGATTTGCCTCAATATTTCATAAAAAATTGCATCAAAAAATCGAGCTACATGCAGCTCGATTCTTCAAAATTATTATTCAACTGTCACTGCCTTGGCTAAGTTACGTGGTTTATCAACATCATAACCGCGATTTAAGCTGGTGTAGTAAGCTAATAATTGAGTCGGTACAACACTCAGTAATGGTGAGATCAATGGATCAATATCCGCCAAAATAAGATTGTCTTCCTTATCCGCCACTGCTTCCATCGCAATCGTTAAGACATGCGCACCTCGGGCCCGCACTTCTTGAATATTACCGCGCGTATGGCTAGCTACTCGTGCGTCAGTGATGATGGCAATAACTGGCGTTCCATCTTCGATCAATGAGATCGTACCATGCTTCAACTCAGCACCAGCAAAACCTTCTGCCTGAACGTAGGAAATTTCTTTTAATTTTAAAGCCGCTTCCAAAGAGACGGCATAATCATAGCCCCGACCAATATAAAAAGCATTGCGCGTCGTTGCTAAATAATTTTGGGCTAACTGATTGATGAAATCTTTTTCGTCAATGATCGTCTGCATCCCATTAGCAACCAAGCCTAATTGTTCGCGTACATTAAAGTCTTGTGCTGACTTAACACCACGTTTTTCGCCTAACCCCTTAGCTAAAATTGTTTGTAACGCAATTTGTGCTGTATAAGCTTTAGTGGAGGCAACTGCGATCTCTGGACCTGCATTAAGCAACATGGTATAAGTTGCTTCACGTGATAACGTTGAACCTTGCGCGTTAGTCATCGTCAGACTAGGATAGCCCCACTCATTGACTTTAACTAAGACCTGCCGGCTATCCGCAGTTTCACCACTTTGTGATAGGAATAAGAAGAAAGGTTTCTTCGATAATAATGGAGTGTTGTAGCCAAACTCACTAGCCAAACCCACTTCAACCGGAATATTAGCTAAGGTTTCAAAGACTGACTTAGCGGCTAAGCCAGCATTATAACTAGTGCCAGCAGCTAAAATATAAAGCCGATCTGCTTGGTCCAGCGCCGCCAACAAATCAGGCTCGATCACTGGCTTACCGGATTCATCCAAGTAATCCTGTGCTAAGCGCCGCAATACTGCAGGCTGTTCATTGATTTCCTTCAGCATATAGAATGGGAAAGGTCCTTTTTCAGTATCACTAGCATCCATGTCAACATGATATGACGCGCGTGTGATTGCTTCACCAGCAAGCGTCTCAATTGCAACCTTTTCTTTAGTCACCGTTACCATTTCACCATCATGTAATTCGATGAAGTTTTTGGTTTCAGCTAACATTGCCATTGCATCAGAACAAACAACGTTAAAACCAGCACCAACACCGATCAGTAAGGGACTCTTATTTTTTGCGACATATAGCTTGTCAGCTTGGGTCCGATCGACCAACAAAAAGGCGTATGAACCGTCCAATAAGGTCAACGTTTTGCGGAAAGCTTCCTTGCCAGATAAATTTTCCGCCTGGGCAAAGTGTGCAATTAGTTGAACTACGACTTCAGTATCAGTTTGACTAACCAAATCAACGTCAGCTAAATATTGATCACGTAATTGGGCGAAGTTATTGATCACACCATTATGAACCAAGTAAAAACGGCCATCAGCAGAAACGTGGGGATGTGCGTTAGAGTCACTAGGAATACCATGTGTCGCCCAACGTGTATGGCCAATTCCCATTGTCCCGGTTACATCAGCGCCAATTTCTGCTTCTAGCGCGGCAATTCGTCCTTTAGTTTTAACTAAATAGTCGTGCCCATTTTGATCATTAACGTAAACGCCGGCTGAATCATAGCCGCGATATTCTAATTTTCTAAGGCCGTTAAGTAAAATCTCGACCGTATTTTCTTTACCAATAACACCAACAATGCCACACATATACAATTCCTTCTCTCACTGAGTTTTAGTATATGTTTCCAGCTGCGTGATCAGTGCTCTGTTGCAAGCTTACACTTGTATTTAACAACTGATCTGTAGAGTGCAGACCCTGGAGTCACCCGCCGATTATCGATAGACTCCCTCCTCGTCAACCACTTAAAAGTGGCCCAGGCGCTATTCCGTTTTTTTAAATTGGTATAGACTTCCTTTCGCGTTATTAAACTTGGAAACAGGTATAAATATAGCCGATTAATTAGACCTTGTCAATAAGTTCACTAATTAAGTTTATTTAAATTTTTAAATTGGTATTGATAAATCAACTCATATTTTACGACAAATCAAAAAAGTCAGGGATTTACCCTGACTTTAAATCATAACCTTTATTTAACGCCGACTCGTTCACGAACAACGACCGCGATGCGTTCAACGTATTGATCTACTTTTTCTTGGGTAGCGGCTTCCGCCATTACGCGCAATAATGGCTCAGTCCCACTGGGCCGAACTAAAACACGTCCGTCACCATTCATTTCCTTTTCCACCGTGTCGATGACCGATTTAATTTCCGGGTCAGCTAAGGCTTGTTTCTTGTCGATCACTTTAATATTAACTAAGCGTTGTGGATATGTCGTGACTGGTGCCGCTAACTCGGATAATTTTTTACCGGTTTGCTTCATCACGTTCAGCAACTGAATCCCCGTCAGCAAGCCGTCACCAGTGGTATTGTAATCAAACAAGATCACGTGCCCAGATTGTTCACCACCAAGATTATAGCCATGATCACGCATTTCTTCAACGACATAACGATCGCCGACCTTAGTCTGCTTCGAGGTCAATTCAGCAGCAGCTAACGCTTTGTACAGACCTAAATTACTCATAACCGTTGTAACCACAGTATCTTGTTTCAAACGTCCCCGACCAGCAAAATATTGGCCCAAAACAAACATGATTTTATCGCCATCAATAATATTGCCTAATTCATCGATCGCGATACAACGATCACCATCACCATCAAAAGCTAAACCAACTTGTGCCTGTTGTTCAACCACCGCTGCAGCTAATTTTTCTGGATGAGTTGAGCCAACGCCATCGTTGATATTAACGCCATTAGGTTTGGTTGCAATTGTAGTAAAGTCAGTTTCTAAATCGGCAAACAAACGAGTAACGATCCCAGAAGTCGCACCATTAGCGGCATCGATGACCACGTTGATGCCAGATAGATCTTCTTGTAGCGTTTGTTCCAAAAATTGAGTGTATTTGAGCATGCCTTCTGGATAATCCGCTAACGTCCCCAAACCATCCGTCGCTGGCCGTGGTAACGTATCTGTAGGTGCATCTAAAAGTGCTTCAATTTCTGCCTCTTGTTCATCCAATAATTTGAAGCCATCTGGACCGAAGAACTTGATGCCATTATATTCTGCAGGATTATGCGAAGCCGTAATTTGTACGCCTGCTGCCGCACCTTGAATGCGCGTCAAATAAGCAACCGCTGGTGTAGAAATGATCCCCAGATCCAAGACTTCAATACCGACCGAAAGTAAACCGGAGATCAAAGATTGTTGCAGCAATTGACCAGAGATCCGCGTATCGCGGGAAACTAGAACTAACGGTTTCTTTTCTTTACTTTCTTGAGCTTGCGCTAAGACATAGCCTCCAGTACGACCGACGCGAAAGGCTAATTCTGGTGTTAATTCTTGATTAGCCACCCCACGTACACCATCTGTTCCGAAGTATTTACCCATGTTTAAATTCCTCATTTCATATTCAAATATCAGTTGCTACTAGATGAACTGCTTGAGCTGCCACTGTCACTACTAGCACTTGTGCTATTACTACTGCTTGAGTTTGTTGCTGCTGTACTGCTGTCAGTACTGCTAGCGTCCTCAGTTGAACTTGAACCTGCATCACTAACCGTAATTTTTACAGCAATCGTACTTGGCACCGCAGTAATACCAGAACTCGTAGGCACAGTGACCGTCTTGGTAGTTGTACGATCAACATCAGTTAACGATACATCTAAATCTAGGCTAGAGATCTTATCTAAGCTAGATTGTGCACCAGTCAATGTCACGCTGTGAACGTCACTGGACAAATGATAAGTTTTATCACTATCACCAGTCCCAGTTTGCTGTAAATTAATCGGTACTTTCTTGGTTGGTCGCATAACGGGAATCGTTACTTTTACTGTTTCCGGATCCAATAAAGCATTAACGGTATTACCGTTCTTATCTAGTGCTTGCAATGCCGTTTGCTGCGAAATATCAGTCGTTATATTATTTTGCGTATTTACATTAGCGACTACCGAATCAATTGCCGCAATTTCAGCCTTGGAGCCAGTGACAACCGCCGTTGATTGACTCAATTCTGGATCACCACTAGTGTATCCTTGTGCTAAATTAGCTTTATTAAAACTGACTTGGATCGGAAAGCGTTTGGTTGCTTTAACTTGAATATTGACGGTAATTTTACTAGGTACGATTCGATACCCAAGCTCTTTATTTAGTCCTTCTTGTCGCAAGCGTACCGTATGCTTACCGACACCTAATTTTTCTAAATTAGCCATAATTTTAAAATTCTGCGTATTGGCAGTCGCAGTCACTAAGGCACTAGGCCCTTCAATATTGATTTTTACTTTTTCCGGATAACCAGTAATAAAGTATTTATCGGTATCTGCATTGATCTGCAATGGTACATTTAAAGTTCGACTTTTATTTGCTAGCATTGTTGTGCTACTACTCGTCGCTTGGCGGGTCGAGTTGATTCGATCAATATTAACGTAACCAAATAACAAAATTGCAAAAAAAAGCGCTAAAATCCGATAAACTAAGGGGCGATTAAAAAATTTATTGAACCCATTCATTTACGGGTACCCCCTTTGATAATGCCTTCAATAAATTCTTGAACGACATTTCGCTGTGGTACTTCCGGCTTAACTAAAGCACGCCGCAAATATTTCAAATAATCTTCTTGAGTTAATTCCTGTAACATTTCACTGTTGCGGGTGATCATTACGCCACCAGTTTCTTCAGAAACGACAATAGTCAGCGCATCGGTCACTTCACTAATACCGACAGCCGCACGATGCCGCGTACCGTATTCTTTGGGAATCAAGTTACTTTCCGAAAGCGGCAAGTACGCAGCAGCAACAGCAATTTTATCGTCCTGAATGATCACCGCACCATCATGTAACGGCGTATTAGGAATAAAAATATTAATTAATAGTTCGCCAGTAACATCTGCGTTTAAATCGATGCCCGTCTCAATATAATCTTCCAGACCTGTATTCATCTGGATCGTGATCAAAGCGCCGATTCGACGCTTCGACATGTATTGAATTGCTTTATCTAAAGCGGCGATCATCTGATTTTCCTTTTCATTTTGGTTCCGATTGCGCGTAAATATCGAGCCACGGCCGAGATGTTCTAAGCCCCGTCGAATTTCCGGTTGAAAAATGATCACAACAGCGATCACACCCCAGTTGATGACTTGATCCATAATATAGGAGACCGTGCGGAGACCAATGCCCCAACTGATCAGTTTGATCACAACGATGACGACAATTCCCTTGAGTAATTGCACTGCCTTAGTCCCACGAACCAACATGATCAGTTTGTAAACAAAATACCAAACGACCAAAATATCGAGTACGTTGACAAAATTACCCCAGGTCAGCAAGTCGCTCCAATTTAAAGACATGCAGGCTACCTCCATTTTTGTAAACTCGCGTATTATTATAGCACGAACATCAATGTTATGTCGGTCAATTATCAAGTGTTTGCTAACAAAAGTTGGTTTAAAAGTGCACGAGCTGCGCGATAAGCCGAATAATTTGTTAAAATAGAAGTAAGTTCACTTGTGGAGGTGATAATTAATGGTCCAACGTTATCGCTGGTTAGTACGCGGCGCTTTCTTACTATTTTTCTTATATCTATATCTTTTCGCCGTTGAACCCTTTCGTTTTATCTTACTAAATACTTTTCTTGGCTATATTCCGATTGAAATTGCCTTACATTACGATCAAAACAAACCGCAACCCGCTATTTTCTTCTGGATTTTAGTGGTACTATGGCTACTGTTCTATCCTAATGCACCTTATCTACTCACTGATTTATTTCATTTATCGATGCTAGATCCTTACGATCCCGCTACTGGCCTGATACGCTTCAGCCTGCGCATGTGGCTAGCGTACACTAACCTGACTTTGGCGACGCTAAGTTGTACGATATTAGGTTTTTGGAGCATGGAACATACTATTCAAGCTGTAATTGTTCGACTACACTTAACTGATACTTTCTGGCTCAAAGCCGGCCTAGTCGTTTTGATCACTTTTTTAACCTCCGTTGGTATTTTTATCGGTCGTTTTCTTCGTCTGCATTCGATCTACATTATTCTTGAACCGACTAAATTTATTAAACCGTTACTGGAAATGTGGGATCCGCGGATGCTAATTTTTGTCTTCCTAATGACTTTGATCCAGTTAGTGATTTATGTCTGTTTACAACTATTTAAACACACCACGCCTAATGCTGAACAATTAGAAAAGAAGCAATCAACTCAGGAATAGCCCGAGCTGGTTGCTTCTTTTATTATGCTAAATTATTCATTAGTTTTTAACTTGTTTCGCGTAAGCCAGGCTTTTAAGCCAGCGAACTTGATAAATTGATTGGCGTGCATAAACTGCCAAGCGCGCCACCAACCCACTACTGCTGAAATGTAGATCACCGGCAAAAATTGAATCATGTACCGCGAGCGGCCACCTTCAAAGAAGAACAGAAAAACTAATAGGCCAAAGAACGCCATCCGCAAAACACGTAGCAAAAACGTCCGCTCTAAGAAACTAAGGACAACCCCTAATAAGATCAGACTCCACACAACTTGATCAAAAGTCCGATGGATCGTTAAGCGCGAACCCCAATCATAAAAGAAACTTCACTATTGATTGCTTTTTCCTATAGGAAAACCCATTTCAACTAGTAATAAATAGCGAACAATCGTTTATTTATCCATTTAGTCAATTCTTATCCTGAATTATGCATATGCATCAAATTGATTGGCCAAATTATCAGTTTTACGTAATTTCTCTATATTCACGACTTGGGCTAGTCATGACTAGCCAAGTTTGACTTAATTTAGTTAGTTTGATTAGTTTTCATACTTGATCGCGTCAAA
>NZ_RHOE01000045.1 GCF_003946385.1 Loigolactobacillus zhaoyuanensis | reverse complement strand
ATAGTTGCTTATAAGATTTTTTGATGGTATCTTTAGATTGGGTCATGAAGTCCGTCCTAACTTATTGGTTTTGTCACTTATAAGTTTAAGGCTTCATGGCCTTTTTGGTCTAGTTATTTTGGTGTTGCACTTACATTGTAAATCCGGCCTATATTTTATTGTTAAGGGCGGAAGCTCGCTTTTTAATCAGCTTTATGCTAATTTAGTTACGGATAAATGAAAACGGTTTCTTTGTTAAAAATAGTAAATTTGAGGTGATTTAGTGTCAAAAAAAGTAATGGCAATCAATTGTGGGAGCTCATCGTTAAAATTCAAATTATATAAAATGCCGGCGGAAACAGTCATGGTCGAAAGAATGATCGAGCGAGTAGGTAAAGACGATGCAATTTTTAGGTATACTTATCAGGGGAAAAAGCATCAGGCAACGCAAGTGGTCACTGACCACTATGTCGCAGTCCATTTAGTTTTAGACATGTTGTTGTCTGAGCGGATCATTACTGATTATAGCGAAATTTCTGGGGTAGGTCATCGTGTCGCTAACGGGGGTAGCTACTATAGTGATTCAACGCTGATCAATGCAGAGGTTGAAAAGCATATTGACCAATTAAGTGTACTATCACCTTTGCATAATCCGGTTAATTTAGTCGGGATAAAAGCAATTACGGTTGCCTTACCACATGTAAAGTCAGTTGCTGTTTTTGATACCGCTTATCATCATACTATGCCGCTCGTGAATAAAATTTATGGCATTCCTTACAAGTATTATGCGGAAGATGGTATCCGCCGTTATGGCTTCCACGGACCAAGCCATCAGTATATTGCACTAAAAACTGCCGAATTATTTCCTGATCACAGCCAACGAATTATTTCCTGCCACATTGGTAATGGCGCTAGTATCACGGCAATTAAAGATGGTAGATCGAGCGTCAATTCGATGGGCTTTACCCCGTTGGCTGGCTTAGTCATGGGCACGCGCAGTGGGGATATTGATCCACAAATTATTCTATATTTGCAGCATCAAGCTGGGATGTCGGCGCAAGCTATTAAAGATATGTTGAATAATCAATCTGGTTTGCTTGGCTTATCTGGTATTTCAAATGACGTTCGCGACTTAGCTAAAATTGCAGCGGATAGCACGGATAAGCGCCAAGAACGGGCTGATTTAGCTTTAAAGGTCTTTGCCCATCAGATTCAGTTTTATATTGGGGCTTATGCCGCAGAACTGAACGGCGTGGACAGTATCGTATTTACCGCTGGCATTGGTGAGCACTCTGCGCTAGTCCGTGAACTAGCTTGTCGGAATTTAGGCTATTTGGGCGCTAAAATAGATGCCGATAAAAACGCAGCTGACGCATTATCAATTGAAACAGCCGATAGCACAACTAAGATCTTAGTAATTCCAACTGATGAAGAAATCATGATCGCTCGCGATGTTGTGCGGGTCGCTCAGCTTGAATAAAAGTGGTGCTTAGATAATTTTTGGCGCTTACTGGACTGTTATTGGGGCTCAACCATAAGCTATTTACGGTTGAGCCCTATTTTTGTATTTAGATGAAATAGGGCCAGGCGAACAGCGCTTGCTTAGCGCAGGACATAAGCGGTAGAATTCTAACAGAATATAAATGGTGGCTTTAGCCTGATATTGTTGTCTAGCGATAGTCAGCCACCGATTACATAAGAAGGTAGGTCATTGATATGAAAATCTATACAAAAACTGGCGATAAGGGGCAGACACGGATCATTGGCAATCAAGTTGTTGCTAAGGATGATATGCGAGTCAATGCTTATGGTTCTGTTGACGAGCTCAATTCATGGGTAGGTTACACCGCTAGCCAACTAACCGATAAAACCGCAGAACTGCACGCTGAGTTAGAAGAAATTCAGCAATTGTTATTCGATGTTGGAACTGACCTCGCAACGCCGGCTGCTGATCCTAAACATGGTTTTATTTTTAATCCTGCGGCGACTAAATGGTTAGAAGATAAAATTGATCGTTATACAGAAGCGGTACCAGCTGTACAGAAGTTTATTTTACCTGGTGGATCGGCAATGGCTGGTATGCTACACGTGGCGCGGACGATCACTCGACGAGCTGAGCGGGAAGTGGTTTCGTTACAAGGCATTGTCGAAATCAATCAGGATGTTTTAGTTTTTATCAATCGTTTGTCAGACTATTTTTTTGCGGTTGCTCGGTACGCCAATGTTTTAGAAGGTCAGGATGATATTTTGTATCGCAATAGCCGGCCAGTTTTCCGTTAATTTATTAACAGCGCCAAAATTTGCAGACGGTTAAAAATATGCTACAATGCAGATATCAATAAGTTTACTCGACGTAAACTTTTGCTAGTGCAAAAGTCACTTTATTAATGAAAAGGAGCCTGTCCGACTAGTTTTTTTAAAACGTAGCGAGGAAGGACATCCGTCTTGAAAATGCAAACTTTTGCCAGTGCAAAAGTCACTTTATTAATGAAAAGGAGCCTGTCCGACTAGTTTTTTTAAAACGTAGCGAGGAAGGACATCCGTCTTGAAAATGTAAACTTTTGCTAGTGCAAAAGTCACTTTATTAATGAAAAGGAGCCTGTCCGACTAGCTTTTTTAAAACGTAGCGAGGAAGGACATCCGTCTTGAAAATGCAAACTTTTGCCAGTGCAAAAGTCACTTTATTAATGAAAAGGAATGAAGGCCGTTGAAATCTGACCAACCCAGACCGCCCCACATACGAATCACTATCGTAATTGCGCAACTTGCTATTATGGTAGCTTGTCTCTATGGAATTTTGACGTTCCACTCACCAATAATTTTCGTGTTAAGCGCACTTGTCATGGCGAGTTTGATATTATCGTTGATGAATGCATTGGGCTTTTATTCACATCCGCACCATAAACGGCATTTAAAAATAAATCGAGAATAAAAATAAAGAGGCCAGAATTTAAATTCTGGCCTCTTTTTACGTCCTTGAATTTTTTATAAGAAAGATAAAACGATACTAACGATAATTTCACCGAGGCCGATCCATAAAAATGCCCAACGCAACTCAATGTAGAAAGCGGACTGGTCAGTAGAATCGGGTACGTCTTTTTCATGATCATGGCGCCTTAGAAATAAACGACGTAAAAGATGGACATCATATAAGTAGAGAATAATTGCAATGATCAGAATAAACAAGCCAAGTAAAAATAGATTATTAGATAGATTAAGTAGTAATGTCCCTTTATCGGCAAGAAAAGCGAGTAATAGGGCGAAAGTGAGTGAAATAATTAAGCTAACTAAACTAATTTTTTTAACTATTGTGATCACTCCTCCCCTGTTAATATCACTGCACTTATTTTACCAGTGTCCTTTAAAAATACCAAATATACATTTAAAATGAATAAAAAAGATAAAAAAACACTTATTAATGAATTTACTTGCATAAATATTTTTAAATGCGTATAATATGGCTAAACATTAAAACGTAATTAGGAAACAAGGAGGGCTTTACCAATGAAAAGTAAACTGGGACGTCTGTTAATGGCATTATTTGTTATGTTGGCAGTCGTTGTACCGCTAGCAGGCACCGCTAATGCGGCAACAACACCAAATACGACGTTAACGGATCAACATTTAAATTCCATCAAGAAAAAAGGGTACATCACAGTTGGGCTATCGGCGGACTACCCGCCGTATGAATTTCATCAAACCATTAAAGGTAAGGACGAAATCGTTGGTTTTGATATTAGTATTGCCAAAAAAATTGCCCAAGATCTAGGCGTCAAACTGAAAATAAATGAAATGGGCTTTGATGCATTATTAGGGGCATTAAAAACTGGCAAAATTGACATGATCATTTCAGGGATGTCGAAAACGCCAGAACGGGAAAAAGAAGTCACTTTTTCTAAGCCTTATCTGAACGTTAAGCAAGTCGTGATGGCGAAAAAAGAGGATGCAGCAAAATTAAAGTCATCAGCAGATTATGAAGACGTTAAAGTAGGCGTACAAAAACAGTCTTTTCAGGAAGAACTTGCTCAAAAAGAACTATTTGGGGCTAAAATAACTTCGTTACAGAAGATGACCGATCTAGTCTTGAATTTACAGAATAATAAAATTAAGGCGATCGTGATCGAAAAGCCAGTGGCAGATACTTATATTGCGCAAAATAAAGACTTTGTTTTAACCAAAACGACGTTTGCTGAATCGACTAAAGAAACGGCGGTTGCCTTACCCAAAAATGCGCCCGGCTTAACTGCGGCAGTCAATAAATCAATTACGCAAATCAACCAAAAGCATTTATTGAAAGGGTACCAAGCTGATGCAAGCAAATTAATGTTCCAAAAAAATAGCTTCTTTAGCCAATATGGTAGTTATTTCCTCAAAGGAACTTGGTATACCATTGAACTAGCCGTTATTGGGGTCTTTTTCGGGGTTGTTCTCGGTACTTTGCTAGCCTTTATGAAGCGCTCACGGAATTTTATCCTAAAAGCAATTGCGGTTGTCTATATTGAATTTATTCGGGGCACACCACTCTTAATTCAAGTTTTTATCGCCTTTTTCGGTGCTCAAATGCTAGGGTTAGGTCTGTCAGCCTTGCTATCCAGTATGATCGCAGTTTCGCTGAATTCAGCTGCTTATGTTGCAGAAATTGTTCGCTCAGGAATCAATTCAGTTAAGCCAGGGCAAATGGAAGCTGCACGTTCGCTAGGGCTGAATCAAGCTGCTAGTATGCGCTATGTCGTCTTGCCGCAAGCCATAAAAAATATTTTGCCTGCGTTGGGTAATGAATTCATTACGATCTTAAAGGATTCATCGGTGGTTTCAGTGATCGGTGTCAGCGAATTAATGTTTGAAACTGGCGTGGTCCAAGGGGCTAGTTTTAAACCGTTCTATCCATTAGTTATTGCATCACTGATTTACTTCGTGTTAACGTTTGGTATTTCGCGTGTGTTAGCTATTTTTGAAAAGCGGTTGGCCGCTTCAAATTAATTGATAGAAAATGGATCAGCGTAGTTAATCTGCGCTGATCCATTTTTGCGTTAAAGGAAACAAAAAAAGCAACTCACTGGGTGAGTTGCTTCAAAAATCAAATTAATTATTTGTTGCTCAACTTAGATGCAGCAGCTTCGTCAACGATAACTGTGACGTTGTCTTTCTTCTGCAAGATACTTGCTGGGCAGTCAGGTGTGACTGGGCCTTCAACTAAGCCCTTAACGGCGTCAGCTTTTTCAGTACCCCAAGCCATCAAAATAATGTTATGTGACTTCATGATCGAACCAATACCCATTGAGTAAGCAAACTTAGGCACGTCTTCTTCATGTTCAAAGTTACGTGAGTTAGCTTCAATTGTAGATTCAGTCAAAGCAACTTTGCGTGTTTGGGCATCGATAGGTGAACCAGGTTCGTTAAAACCGATGTGACCATTACGGCCTAAACCTAATACTTGTAGGTCAAGAGGGTTGTCGGCGATGACTTTATTATAACGTGCTGTTTCAGCGTCAGCATCTTTAGCTAAGCCATTAGGAACGTAGCTTTTAGCAAAAGGTTTAGCATCAAATAAATGTTTAGCCATGAAATAATGGTAGCTTTGGCTATCTTCTGGTGCTAGACCAACGTATTCGTCTAAATTAATTGAGGTCATTTTAGTGAAATCAACATCACTAGCAATCAAATCTTTATACATGGTTTCTGGTGTACTACCAGTTGCTAAACCGATTACTTTAGCACCATTTTTAACAGCGTCGATCACCATATCTGCTGCTTTGCGACCGCCTTCGACTTGATCTTTAACAATAATTACGTTCATTATGTTAGAACCCCTTTTCATAAGTTGTCGTACCTTTATTGGTATAGTCCAATTATAAATCGTATTGAAAAATAGTCAAGTCCTTTGCGCAAATTTTTCGCAGTTGCAATAGGTAGGTTTAGAAATGGCACACTTATCTGTGCCAAAGTTCTGGTTGCTGCGATTTCTGTAAGCGCTACAATGAATGCATACGAATAAGAGATAAAAGAGAGGAGCGTTTTAAGCTATGGAAGCGACAGCAAATAATTCAAAAAAGAAAACTTCACTTAAAACGAAAGTCCAACGTTTAGGTAGTGCCTTATCGAACATGGTATTGCCTAATATCGGAGCATTTATTGCTTGGGGACTAATGACAGCGCTATTTATTCCAACAGGTTGGTTACCTAATGCAGAATTAGCAAAAATCGGTACGCCGATGGTTACTTATTTATTGCCATTATTAATTGCCTATTCAGGTGGTAAAGCAATTTCTGGTCATCGTGGTGGCGTTGTTGGTGCTATTGCAGCAATGGGGGTCATCGTAGGTTCTAATATTCCAATGTTTATTGGTGCCATGGCTTTAGGGCCATTTGGCGGTTGGTGTATTAAAAAGTGGGATGAAAAAGTTCAACCACATATTCACCAAGGATTTGAAATGTTGGTCAACAATTTCTCGGCTGGTATTATCGGGATGTTGTTAGCTATTCTAGGCTTTTATGCGATCGGCCCAGTTGTTTCTACTGCTAGTGGTTGGTTAGCGACTGGCGTTGATTACATTATTTCAATTCATTTAATTCCGTTAGCTAATATTTTTATTGAACCAGCGAAAATTTTATTCTTGAATAACGCGATCAATCAAGGTATTTTAACGCCACTAGGTATTCAAGCAGCTGCTAAGGCCGGTAAGTCGATCTTGTTCTTGCTAGAACCTAATCCTGGTCCTGGGCTAGGTGTATTGTTAGCCTTCGCTTTATTCGGCAAAGGTAACGCAAAATCATCCGCGCCTGGCGCAATCATTATTCAGTTCTTAGGTGGGATCCATGAAATTTACTTCCCATATATCCTGATGAAACCAATGTTGTTCTTATCCGTTATCGCCGGTGGTGTTACTGGTACTTTCACTTTCAATATGTTAGGTGCTGGCTTAAAGGCTTCACCATCACCTGGTTCGATCATCTCGATTTTACTGATGACGCCAAAAGGTATTGGCAACTTTGTTAGTGTTATTTTAGGGGTTACGGCTGCGGCAGTCGTATCATTCTTGATTTCAATGGTTATCTTAAAACGTGATAAGACACCAGATGTTAGTCTGGAAGATAGTCAAGCGCAGTTACAATCAATGAAGAGCAGTGCTAAAGGTACCGACACTAAGGATGCGAAAGCAATTTTAGCTGGCGGTGAAGTTAGCAAGATCATCTTTGCTTGTGATGCAGGGATGGGCTCATCCGCAATGGGCGCTTCAATTTTGCGGGATAAAGTTAAAAAAGCTGGATTATCGCAGTCAGTGACTAACACTGCGATCAGTAGTTTGCAGGATGAGGCTGGTTTGCTGGTTGTTACCCAGGAAGAATTAGCTGATCGGGCGTTGAAACAAACGCCAAATGCGGTTCACGTCTCTGTGGCTAATTTCCTAAATAGTCCTAAGTATGATGAGATCATCACTAGCTTAAAGACTAAGGATGTGACCACAACTGAACAACCGGCGACTACACCGAGTGAACAAGTAACCGCTGGTACAAGTGATTATGCAGTTGATTTCAGCCAAGTTCAAGAAATGAACTTTGTCCATCATGATCAAAATGTTGGTTCAGCAACGATGGCAATGTCAACTTTCCGTAGTGCCTTGCGTAAGGCTGATAAAAAGATCACCGTGCGGAACGTGGCCGTTAACGAATTAAACGATCAACCACAAGTATTGGTTCTAGCCAGCAAAGAAACGGCTAAACGGATCAAGAGTCAATTTGGCAATTTACAAATTATTGTGGTCGCAAACCTGTTAGATGATGCAGAGTATGCTAAAATTATCTCGAAATTAAAATAAGCACGTTTTAAAAGCGGTGGTGACTAAACCGCTTTTAAACGTTGCCAGAAGGGTTGGTAACCGTGTACTTTTCCAATCGTGAAGCAGAGATGATTTTTCTATTATTACGGCATGAAGCAGGTTTGACCCGCGAAGATTTATCTAAAAATTTAAATGTCAGTCGACGGACGATTTATCGTGAACTATCCAGCTTAGAATCAACGTTAGCCCGGGTACAAATTCAATTGATCAAACAACAAAATCACTATCGATTGGTTGGTGAACCGGCGGCACTGAAAAAATTACAGCAACAAATTACGACTGCGGAACATCCCGAATATTTTGATGTTCATCGGCGACAAAGTGCCGAAACGTGTCGGCTGCTATTACGTGATCAGGTTATTACCATGAAGCAATTGGCGGACGAGTTTGGTGTTAGTGTGCCGACGATTTCCCAGGATTTAACAGCAATCGAAATTATTTTAACGGATTATCGGTTGCAGCTTTCACGTAAGAAGGCTCAAGGGGTCCAAATTACCGGCAAAGAAAGCAATTGGCGCCGCGTTCTCAGTGGCGTACTGAATAGCGAGATCAACGAGTATGAATTCTTTGAATACTTGGAACAGCGAACGTTATCGTTAACGGAAACAGAATATAGTTCACGCTACTTTATCAAATTATTGGATCCCACCTTGTTGGCGATCAGCTATCAAGCCATTCAAAAGTATCAACAGCAGTCTTTTAGTCAATTTTCGGACAGTCAAATACAGCAGTTGATCATCGTATTGACTGTTTCAGCAATGCGGATCGCCGCACGGCAAACGTTGGATGAGCTGAAACATGTTGATAAAAATGAGGTATTTAAGTACCAACAGGTGGCAATCGATATTTTTAATCAATTTCCGCCAGCAATTCGGGATCACGTTAATTTGTTAGAGTTAGAGTTTTTAGCGCTACAGATTCAGGGAATGAGCTTTGCTTTACCAAAAAATGTTTTGCTAGAAAATTATGATCTGGCGTTGTCTTATCAGATTCGGGAGCTGGTGCAAAAGGTTTCGACCGCATTTAAATGGGATTTCCGGCAAGATGACCAGCTATTTACGGATCTAATGGCGCATTTGGCGGCGGCTTTGAAACGTTCACATTCGCAATTACCTGAGTTAAATAACCCAGTGTTAAAACGAATCAAAACGGAGTACACGCAGCTCTACAAAATAGTAGCGCAGGTGTTAGTCACAGTTTTTCCACAGTCTGAATTTATTGATAGTGAGGTTGCCTATATTGTGATTCATTTTGCGTCATCGTACGAGAAACGGGTCAAACGTTCCAGCCTATCCGCCTTAGTGGTCTGTGCTAATGGTATCGGAACGGCGAAGATTCTAGAAACGCGGCTAAGAAAAAATATTCCTGAGCTGACCAAGATCCATGTTTCGCGGGTAGCTGATTTAAATCATTTGGATCCAAATCAGTACGATATTGTTTTATCAACGATTGTATTGCCGGGCTTCCCAATGAGTTACAAAATGATCAGTCCATTATTATTGAGCAGTGAGATCAAAGAAATCACCGATTATTTACAGTCTTCCTATGGCGAGGCCGAAACTAAGCCGGTAGCGCCGCAGCCACAATTAAATGAACGAGCGCAAGATTTTAAAGCAGCCTATGAAGTGATGAAAACAGCCAATGATATTTTGGAACGGATCGCTGTCCAACAAATAAATAATCGGCAACAAGATCTGCTAGCGACTTTAAGCCAGATCACAACTAGCTTAGTCGGCGTGGTTTTGACTGATCCACAACGAATTGCTGAAAAATTACTTGCCCGGATGCAGCAGGCACCAGTTGGGATTCCCGATTCACCGTTAGCGTTGATCCACACCACGGATAGCGCCATTAAGCGGCCCTTCTTTTCATTGTATGATTTAAGTGAAGCATTGTCGATCACGGCAATGGATGGCCAACCGATGGAGCTTAAGCGGGTATTACTGATGCTTGGGCCAGAAAAAATGACGTTTGCTGAAAATAGTTTAATGGGTAAGATCAGCGGCTCAATTATTGAAAGTGATCTAAACTTAGCGATTTATAAAACTGGTAGTCAACAAATTGTTTATCAGTTAATTAGCAGTTTATTCCTAGATGAAATTAAGTATCTTAACCAACAATCGATAGAAAAGGGTGACCTTAAATGAAGGGCTTAGATGAAAAATTGATTCAGATCAATCAGTCAGTTAAGACTAAAGAAGATGCGATCCGGATGGCTGGTCAACTATTAGTTGATAATGGCAACGTTGATGCACCGTATATTGATTCGATGTTAGCGCGTAACCGCGACGTCTCTGTGTACATGGGTAATTTCATTGCGATCCCCCATGGGACTGAAGATGGTAAGCAATACATCAAAGAAACGGGGATCTCGATTGTGCAATTGCCGTGGGGCGTTGACTTTGCTGATGATCCAGCGGATGAAAAATTAGTGACCGTTGTTTTCGGTATTGCTGGTTTGAATGGAGAACATTTACAATTATTATCACAAATTGCTTTGTTCTGCAGTGACATTCATAATGTAGAAAAACTGGCTGATGCACAATCAGTAACAGAAATCATAAACTTATTGAAAGAGGTTGAGTAGTGTGAAAGCAGTACATTTTGGTGCAGGTAATATTGGTCGTGGCTTTATCGGGGAGACTTTAGCTGCTAATGGTTTTAGTATTGATTTTGTTGATGTTAATAGCACGATCATTAATGCGTTAAATCAACGTCATGAATACGATATTGAGCTGGCAGCTGCTGGCCATGAAAAAATTCATGTTGCTAACGTTGATGGTTTGAACAACAAAGATCATCCAGAAGCAGTTGTGGCGGCAATTGAAAAAACTGATTTAGTGACCACTGCAATTGGTCCTAAAATCTTACCATTTATCGCACCATTGATTGCTGATGGTATCAAAGCCCGTGCAGCAGCAGGTGACGAAACTAAATTAGATGTTATCGCTTGTGAAAATATGATCGGTGGCAGCCAATTTTTAAAGACTGAAGTTTATAAGCATTTAGCTGATGCAGATGAAACTTATGCTAATAGCCATGTTGGTTTTCCTAATGCAGCGGTTGATCGAATCGTGCCACTACAACATCATGATGACCCATTAGCGGTTTCAGTTGAACCATTTAAAGAATGGGTCATCGACGAATCACAAATGGTTCGTCCAGAAATCAAATTGGACACAGTCGTTTATGTACCTGATTTGGAACCCTACATTGAACGGAAATTATTCTCCGTTAATACTGGCCACGCAACAGTTGCTTATACCGGTAAGTACAAAGGCGACACGACGATTGGTGAGGCCATTGCTGATCCTGAAATTTTCAAACAATTACAAGGCGCTTTGGCTGAAACTCGTGATTTGCTTAGCCATAAATGGGACTTTACGGTTGAAGAATTGAAAGCTTATCAAGATAAAGTTGCCAGTCGTTTCCAAAACACGTACATCTCTGATGATATCTCCCGAGTTGCCCGGACACCAATGCGTAAATTAGGCTTTGATGAACGCTTCATTCGGCCAATTCGTGAACTTAAGGCTCGTAACTTAAACTACGATATATTGTTAGACACCGTGGGCATGATCTTCACTTATGATGAACCTAGTGATGAAGAAAGCGTTAAGTTACAACAGTTACTTAAGGAGAACGATTTAACGACCGTGATCAAACAGGTGACTAGCTTAACTGACGACGAGTTAATTGCCGCCATTGCTAAAAGTTATCAGGCTAAATTAGCTACTAAATAAAATTAACTATTTTTAAGAATTGCATTTGAAACGATGCAATTCTTTTTTTGTGTGCTAATTTTAAAGAAAAATCAAGATTAATTTGCTACACTAAGAACAGATATGCTTGGACAGGTTTAGTAATCGTCCTAAATTAGGAGGACCCAATTAATGAAAATTTTAGTCGTTGATGATGATAAAGATATTGTTGAACTTTTAAGTATTTACATTCAAAATGAAGGCTACACCACAATTAAAGCTTATGACGGCAAGGAAGCACTAACTAAGTTAGCCACTAATCCAGATACTGCGCTGATGATATTGGATATTATGATGCCGAATATGGATGGGATGGAAGTCGTCCGTGCTGTTCGTAAGGATTCACAAATTCCGATTCTAATGTTGTCAGCTAAAACGGCAGATATGGATAAAATCCAAGGGCTGATCAGTGGCGCCGATGATTATGTGGCCAAGCCATTTAATCCGTTGGAAGTTATGGCGCGGGTCAAATCTTTATTGCGTCGTAGTCAACAACAAGTAACAAATGATGCACCAGATGTTTTAGAAATCGGACCACTGGAAATTAAGAAGGATTCTCATGAAGTCACAACTTTAACTGGCCGTCAGATTCAGTTGACTGCACTTGAATTTGGTATTTTATATTTATTGGCTAGCCACCCTAACCGTGTTTTCTCGGCGGATGAAATTTTTGAACGTGTTTGGCAGCAAGAAAGTATTGTTTCAGCCAAAACCGTAATGGTCCATGTTAGTCATTTACGTGACAAAATCGAAGAAGCAACTGACGGCGAGAAAGTGATCCAAACTGTCTGGGGTGTCGGCTATAAAGTCGAAGCACACTAGCTTACAAGTGGAGGCGGAACGAAAATTGAAATTAACCGGCCGAGA
The DNA here is from genome assembly GCF_003946385.1 of Loigolactobacillus zhaoyuanensis. Taxonomy (GTDB): domain Bacteria; phylum Bacillota; class Bacilli; order Lactobacillales; family Lactobacillaceae; genus Loigolactobacillus; species Loigolactobacillus zhaoyuanensis. The sequence goes on along the minus strand of NZ_RHOE01000045.1, from coordinate 7,407 downwards.
AAAAAGTGCCTTATTCGTTGAAGGTGTCGTGACGGTGATTTTACTTCTATTATTGAATTTATCAGTGATCGTGATTTTAAATCAATCGATCCAAAATAATCAGGCGTTAAATGATGGGATTTTTCAAATCAAAAATGCCGTTGCAATCGGTCCTAATGGGTTTCATCTAATGAGCTGGCAGAATGTTTTCACGTTTGCCATGTTACTATTTGATGCTGCCGTTGTTTATTGGCGTTTAATTCGCCGTTACCACCAAATGCAATTAAGTCACGTTATTGCTGAATTACATTATATTGCTGATGGCCATTTTGAACATCGAATCCCGTTTAAACTCAGTGGTGACTTGCAGCGTGTGATTTTAAGTATCAACGCCTTGGTGGCTTCGACTGTGCAATCGATGGATGAAGAACGGAAAATTGAAAATTCAAAAGACGAACTGATCACTAATGTTAGTCATGATATACGGACACCGTTGACTTCGATCATTGGTTATCTGGGCTTGATCGAGGAGCATCAATTTCATCAAGAAAAGCAGCTGCTGCAGTACGCTCATATTGCCTTTGAAAAAGCTAAACAAATGCAGAGTTTAGTCGAGGATTTATTTGAGTACACTAAGGTTCGCCAAACGACAACGCCATTAACGATCTCTAAATTGGATATGGGCCAAATGTTGGAACAAGTGGCGGCTAGTTTTGAACTAGAAGCAACTAAAAAACAGATGCAGATCAGCGTTAATTATCGACCTGATCCACTGGTGATGATGGCTGACGCCGAGAAGCTTAGCCGTGTTTTTAATAATTTAATCAGTAATGCGCTAAAATATGGTAACGGTGGGCATCACATTTATTTATCGGCGGTCGCTCATGGACAAGAAGTCGTGATCAAGGTGGCTAACGATGGGCAACCAATTCCGCAGACTGCTTTAACACAATTATTTGATCGGTTTTATCGGGTCGAGGAGTCACGCTCAACTGCCACTGGTGGGACTGGCCTAGGTCTAGCCATTGCACAAAGCATTGTCTCCTTACATGAGGGTGAGATCTATGCCACATCGGAAAAGAAATTAACCAGTTTTATTATTCGCCTACCTTTAAAACACGGCGAAAAATTACCACCACGTCCGACAGAATAAGCCAGTTGCTGCGGATATCAAATGCTTAATAGCGGGTGATGCTAATAAGCTTGTATTTTTTGTGAGATAGGAGAAATTATGTTTAAAAAAGTTATGGTACGGGTGACTTTGATTCTGGGGCTATTACTAGGTAGTGCGGGGCCAACCTTAGCCGCTGAAACAGTTGATGCTAAAGCTGGTTTGGCGGTCGATGCGCAAAGCGGTCAGATTTTATTTGATCAATCAGGAAGTGAAGTTTTACCAATTGGCTCAATGACCAAATTATTAACGGTTTATCTGACTTTAAATGCAATTAAGCAAGGTAAGCTTAGTTGGGATACACAAGTACCAGTTAGTGCGCTGGCTTATAAATTAACTCAGGATACCGAGTTAACGAATGTCCCATTAACAGAAAATGGTCAATATTCGGTACGTGATCTTTACGACGCGGCACTGATCCAGTCGGCTAATTCAGCGGCGATGATGTTAGGTGATGCGTTTGCTGGTTCGCAAACTGCGGCAGTTAAGCAAATGCGGGCACAATTGCAGCAGTGGGGGATCACCGACGCCTATATTGTGAATTTAAGTGGTCTGAATAATAGCTACCTGGAAGATCAAATCTATCCCGGCTCAGCGAAGACTGATGAAAATAAAATGTCAGCAGCTGATATGGCAATTGTGGCCCAACATTTACTGACTGATTTTCCTGAGGTCCTTAATACAACTAAACAAACGAGTATGGAATTCGCCATGGGAACTAGTTCCGCGACGACCTTAAAAACTTGGAATAATATGTTACCGGGACAAACCGCCGCAGATGCTAATTTACCGGTTGACGGTTTAAAAACAGGGACAACGGATCTAGCTGGTGCTTGTTTTACCGGTACAGTTAAAAAGGATGGGCGGCGGATCATAACGGTGGTCATGCACGCCAATCAAAATGAGACGGACAGTAACGCCCGTTTTGTTGAAACAGCTAAGATCATGAACTCCGTCTACGATACGCAAAGTTATCAAAACTTAGCTAAGGGTAGCGCACCAGCTAATCAGAAACGCTTACCCGTGAAATTTGGGACGCAAACTAATGTGGCGGTTGGCTTAGCACAGCAAGTGGGTTTCTGGCTGCCTAAAACGCAAGCCAAGGCTAAGCTAACGTATAAAGTAACCGCAAAAACGCCGCTAACAGCGCCAGTTGCGGTCAATAAGCAAGTGGGTACAGCACAAATTAAAACGCCTGTAACGTTGCGTTATTTGCCTGGACAAACACCTAAGGCAACAACCGTCACGACGCAAAAAGCAGTGAATAAATTAACTGGCTTTGACTTATTTAAAGCACAAGTTGTGGATTTCTTTTAACGAGCGTTGCAAAATCTAATTTTTTAGGTACGCTGATACAAAATTTGTGACAAGTTTCTTACTTAAATTTTTCATTAATCCGGCATAACCACCTAGTATGGTTATGCATTACATGCTAAACTTGAAACCGATGGCGATATTTAACGTCATCGGTTTTGTGCTATAATTAAGGGGCTAATTTTATGTCATGCGCAGCTAATTATGCGCATTTAGTTTCGATCTAATTTAATTAAAAAAGCAAGAAAGAGGCAGGTATCGTATGCAGTTACAATTTGCCGAAATAACTAACTTACTGAACGAACATCAGTTGCTGATCAAGTCAGTGGTGCCTGACGCGGTTATGCCACAAGTGAGCGCGATGGCGTATGATTCGCGTAAAAGTAGTGCGAATTCACTTTTTTTCTGTAAAGGTGCCTTTAAGCCAGAATATTTAACCACTGCACGAAAAAATGGCGCCAGCGCCTACATGGCGGAAACTGAATTTGCTGAAGGTGCTGGGCTGGCTACTTTTATCGTCACCAATATTCAAAAGGCGATGGCGTTGATCAGTGCAGCGTTTTACGGCTTCCCACAAAATGAGCTTTTTATCATTGCTTACACAGGAACTAAAGGGAAGACGACTTCAAGTTACTTCACACATGATATTTTAAAAACCGCAACTAACAATCAAACAGCATTATTTTCTACGATCGATCGCATTGTTGGACCGCGACCAGAGCAAGAATTCAAGTCGCACTTAACCACGCCAGAATCATTGGACTTATTTCACGATATGCGCACCGCAGTTGATTCAGGGATGACACATTTAGTGATGGAGGTTTCGTCACAGGCTTACAAGAAGGATCGTGTTTACGGGCTCCATTTTGACGTCGGCGTTTTCTTGAATATTACGCCAGATCATATTGGGCCGACCGAGCATCCGAATTTTGCGGACTATCTGCACTGCAAGTTACAACTGCTAGTTAATTCGCGGATCTGCTTGATCAATGCTGAAACGGCGCATTTAAATGCAGTTTATCAGGCTGCTGAAGCCACTAGCCAGCCGCAAGATATTTATTTATTTGCTAAGCAGGATTTTCAACCAGCGATTGCGTTACCGGCAATCGATTTTCGCTATCAAAGTGAAGAAGCTGATTTAACTGCTAGCCAATTTAAGTTATATCCGCAAACGGCTAAGGCGCGTGCGTTAACGGCCAGTGGTCAGTATAAATTGAGCTTGCCTGGTAACTTTAATGAAAGTAACGCCGTTGCCGCTGCCATTACAGCTAGCCTAGCTGGCGCGACCACCGCTGCGATTCAAGCAGGCTTAGCGGCTGCTTATGTGCCTGGGCGAATGGAGTCCCTGCAAACAGTTAGCCATGGCACAATTTATGCTGATTATGCGCATAATTATGCTAGTATGAAGGCTTTACTTAGCTTTCTTGAAGGTCAGCAACCTGATGCAAAGGTGATCGTCGTCGTGGGTAGTCCAGGTAATAAGGGCGTTTCACGGCGTGCTGGCTTTGGTAAAGTTTTAACTGAGTATGCCGATGTGGCATTTTTAACGGCTGATGATCCTGGATTTGAAGAGCCCTTAAAAATTGCTCAAGAAATTGATGCACATATTGATCATAGTAAGGTTAAGGTCACAATTGAAATTGACCGAAAAAAAGCAATTGCCGCGGCGATTGCAACCAGCACTGCCAACGATATTGTCGTGTTAGCAGGTAAGGGTGACGATGCTTATCAGAAGGTGAATGGCGTCGATACACCATACCCGACAGATATGGTCGTTGCTAAAGAAATAGTGAGAGGATTGTAAGCATAATATGGATAGTGAGATGGATTTTATTCCCGTACTTTTAGGGAGCGATATTAATGTTTATGGTATGGCCCGAGCATTCTATGAACGCTACGGTGTTAAATCAACGGCGTACGCTAGTATACAATTTGCGCCAACTAAGTACAGTAAAATTGTTAATGTCGAAACCTTCCCTGGTTTTAGCGAAGATCCAGGGTTTATTGAAAATATGACTAAAATTGCTAAACGGTATGAAAACATCAATAAAAAAGCTGTATTGATCGCCTGTGGTGATGGCTATGTAGAATTAGTTTCTAAACATAAAACTTTTTTAGAAAAAACGTTTGTTGTGCCTTATGTTGATTACAATTTAGTTGAACAATTGATCAGCAAGGAAGCTTTTTATGAAATGGCCGATCGTTATGATTTGCCGCACCCATTGACACAGATCATTAGTAAGGCAGACTATAAAAATGGTGTTGCTACAATTGATGTCCCTTATGAGTATCCAGTAGCGCTGAAACCATCGAATGCAGTTGAATGGCTAGATATTAAATTTGAAGGTCGTAAGAAGGCTTTTCGGATCAAAGATCGTGCTGAATTTGATGATATTGTCAGTAAAATTTACGATCATGGCTATACGGCTGATTTGATTCTGCAGGACTTTATTCCTGGGGATGACAGTAATATGCGGACGTTAAACTGTTACGTTGATCAATATCATCATGTGAAATTAATGTGCTTGGGCCACCCATTATTGGAAGACCCAACACCAGCAGATATTGGTAATTACGTCGCGATTTTGCCGGAATATAACCAGGCCGTTTATGATCAAATTCAGCATTTCTTAGAGGCCATTGAATTTACTGGTTTCTGTAACTTTGATATGAAATACGATCGCCGCGATCAGACGTTTAAATTATTCGAAATCAATTTACGTCAAGGCCGTAGTAGCTTCTTTGTAACGTTAAATGGTTATAATTTAGCGGAATATGTGATTGAAGATCGAGTCACTGGCGCCCTAAAAGACAAACCAACTGTCTACGGTAATCAAAATGAAAGCCAGCAGAAACTATGGTTAGGTGTACCAGTTAAAGTTTTCAAACAGTACGCACGGGATAATGAAGATAAGCAACGAGCCTTAGAGTTATTGGCAGCCAAGCGTTACGGGACGACGGTTTTCTTTAAACAAGATATGAATCCTAAGCGCTATATCTTGCAAAAATACGCCTTTTACCTTTATAATGGTCGCTTCAAGGATTATTTTAAGGAAAACAAGGGGGACATGTAATGCGTCACTTCTTTTCAGTTTTAGGTGGTATGGGAACGCTGGCGACTGAAAGCTATATTCGAATTTTGAATCAGCGGACGCCCGCTAAGCGAGATCAAGACTATTTGAACTATATTTTGGTCAATCACGCCACTGTGCCTGATCGGACAACTTATTTGTTGGATCATAAGCAACAAAATTTTTTGCCTGATCTGATCGAAGATGTACAACAGCAAAATCTACTCAAGCCTGATTTTATGGTGATGGTTTGTAACACAGCCCACTATTTCTATGATGAATTAGCGGCAGCCAGTGATGTGCCATTTTTAAATATGCCCCAAGAAACTGTTCGGGCACTGCAAAAGCGTTATCCGCAAGCACAGCGAATTGGCTTAGCGGCAACGCAAGGAACCATCAGCAGCCAGGTTTACCATAAATACATTGCGGATGCCGGCTTAACTGAAGTTGATCCTACACCAGCGATCCAAGAAAAAATTACGCGGTTGATCTATCAATCGATCAAAGAAGAACAAGGGGCCGTAGATCCAACTTTGTATCACGAAATCTTGTCCGACATGATGCGTGATCTTAAGGTGGACGTGATTATTTTAGGCTGTACCGAATTATCATTGGCCCAAGAATTAGCACCGAATCATCAATATCCAGTAGCTGATTCGCAATCGATCATTGCTGATCGAACCCTAGAATTAGCTCTGGAACTGCGCCGCGCTTAAAAAGAGCCGCGTAAAAGTTACAAAAAAATACACCCTTAGCGGTGTATTTTTTTGGCTTTAAGCGACGGTTACTTCGACATCAGCAAAGTATTTACTGAAGTGAGCAACATAATGGCCTTTTTGTAAATGTGGTGGTAATAGGAACGTACCGCTGGAAACTTTGGTACCTGCTGGGAAGGCGACTCCTTGTTCGGCGAGTTTGCCAACAAGCCATTTCAATGAGTTCAGTGGGTTACCTAAAACTTCAGATGATTTACCAGTACCTAGTTCTTTACCATCTAAAGTGGGCGTGCAATCAACTGTGGCTAAGTCTGGGGTTTGTAATGATTCAGTTGTATCTTTACCGTACACAACGCGACCACCAACGGCACCGTCAGCAACGACTAAGTACTTGGAGAGCGCTGGAAACCAATCGCTAAAGCGAGAGTCAGGAAGTTCGACGCCAGCGGCAACACCGACTTTAGCCAGCAATTCTTTTGCAGTATCGCTAGGCAATAAGGCTGCTTTAGCGGTGAAGACCATTTCGACTTCTAACAGCGGATCCATGAGCTCACTCAGCGGTAACTGTGCTGGACTGGTGAGCCATGCTGATTTGGTTTCAGCACCATAAAAAGGGGAGTCAGAATCAAACATCTTCTGCGTTGCTGCAGAAGTTAAGCTAACTTTATAGCCGGCTACCGGATCATTTTTTAATTCAGTGAAAGCATGCTGCACCCGATAGGCGGTTTCAAAGTCAGGTACAACTGGTTCCCAGTCACTGGCTTTTAATGGTTTTTGTGTTGTTAACGCCTGATGTAAAGCGTTGGCCACCTTAGTTTCTGTTGCTGATTGAACGGTTAATGTAGTTGCGTCACTCATAACAAACATCTCCTAAGTTAGATTTTAAATTAATTACTAAAAAACGTCCCAGAAATACAATTGTATTTCTGGGACGTTACGGCGTGATACCACCCAAATTCTTATTGTCATTACTAACAATAACTTAGTCGCGTACAGTTATTTACGATAGAGAGTGTCAAATTTTATGTGTAAATAGAAAAGCCTCTCGTCCTTTTTTTAAAACATAGATTCTAATGTGTCTTCAACCATGTTGAATCCCTTATGCACCCGCTGATCAAACTTGTCATTGTAATCCAGAATAACCGTCATCAAGGTT
>NZ_RHOE01000044.1 GCF_003946385.1 Loigolactobacillus zhaoyuanensis | reverse complement strand
ATAATGGCTAGACATGGTACTCTGGGATTGGGTCATGAAGGCACCTACTCTCTTATTTTCTTGGCGATTATAAGAATAGGTCTTCATGGCCTTTTTGTCTATAGTTGGTCTAGTTCATTGGGTGTTGCACTTCAATTGTAAACTCGGCCCTAAAAAAAGCCTGACTTAAATTCGAAAAAATCGTGCACCAATTACGGAGCACAACTTTACCAACTAAGCTAGACTAGTTTTTGATCAAAGTATGGTCCAATCACCCTGTAAACAGCTCAAATCACTCCAACTTAGTTTGCTTCATTATCTTTGCTGGTGCTTTTTTAGAATCTTTTCGTGCGCGCAACGCCAATAAAATCGTGATCGTATCGACAGCCTCTTGGAGTAATGCACCCACTAATGCAGGAATCACGCCGGTCGTCGCGATCAGCATTAAAACGACTAGGATCACGATCCCCGTTAGCACATCACTTTTAGCAATGCGCATCGTGTCTTTAGCAATCGCAACTGCGTAGCTAACCTTGCTCAAATCATCCTTCAAGATCACGACATCCGCTGATTCACTAGCGGCGGTAGCTCCATGCGCGCCCATGGCAATGCCCACATCAGCGGCAGTCAACGAAGGCGCATCGTTAACGCCATCACCAACCATGATCACCGGTTGTTGTGCACTAGGCACTGACTTTAATAACTGAATTTTATCTTGCGGCAAACAGCCAGCATGCACTTCATCCACGCCTACTTTTTGCGCAATCGTTTGGGCGATCGCTGCCTGATCCCCAGTCAACATCATAACGTGCTCCAAACCTAGTTGACGCAACGTTTGGATAGTAGTTGTCGTTTCCGGACGAACCTGGTCATTGAACTCAATATAGCCCACATATTGCTTTCCGACCGCGACATGAATTGCCGTTTGTTCGGTCATTATTTGCTGCGCTGTTGGTGCAACGTAATCTAACTTACCCACTTTAACATACTGACCAGCAACTTCAGCAGCCACACCGGCACCAGTAACCTCAGATAAGTGGGTCAAAGGTAATAATTCTGTTGTGCCAACATAATCTACCAAAGAGCGGGCTAAAATATGGCTGGATTGTTGTTCTGCACTGGCCGCTAATTGTAATAGTTTTGCTTTGCTAAAGCCGGCAACTGGCTTGACTGCCGCCACGGTTAAACGGCCTTGAGTGATCGTACCTGTTTTATCAAAAGCAATCGTCCGTGCGCTGGCCAATTTTTCAATCGTGGTCCCAGTTTTAACAACAATACCGTTACGGCTTGCCCGGCTCATCCCTGCCACTAAAGCAATCGGTGCTGCCAAAATTAATGGGCAAGGCGACGCGACGACTAATACTTCTGCAAAACGTACTGGATCCCCAGAAAATAACCAAGCACCACCAGCAATCAGCAAGGCAATGGCGGTAAAGGGTATCGCGTAACGATCAGCCATACGCACAAAATGAGCTGGTTGCGCTTCTGATTGCTTAACTAATTTAATGATCGCCTGATATTGACTATTTGCTGCAATCTGATCAACCATCATCGTCACGGATACATCACCATTCAACGACCCTGATAACAGGTCAGCACCGATCGATTTTTCCACGGGCCGCGCTTCACCAGTTAAGGAAGCTTCATTAAAGCTCGATACACCGCTAAGAACATGGCCGTCTACTGGCACCAACTCACCTGGTTTGATGACCAAACGATCACCCACTTGAACCGCTGCTACTGGAATATCTTCTAATTGTTGTTCGACTATCCGATGAGCGACTTGGGGTGAATTATCCAGCAAAGCCTTCAATTCCAAACCAGCACGCCGGGCAGCATAGTCCTCAAGTGAATCACCACCAGTCAGCATCACCAATACTAACAGGCTAGCCCAATATTCCCCGACAGCTATTGTCGCTACCACCGCGATGATCGCCAATAGATCAACACCATAGCGACCTGAACGCAAGGTTTTGATCATTTCAACAAACATTGACAGCGCAATTAAAGCTCCGAGTGCTGAAACTAAAATCTGTGCCGGCAGTGGCTGTGCAAACCCAAATTGTAAAATCAAGGCAAGCACTCCAATACCACAGGTCGCACCTAATTTATAACTATTATGCATAACAACACCCCCATTACCATTTACTTCACTGTAACATTGGGTGCCGCGCATTCAAATCAATACACTAAGCCACCTAGCCAGAAGTAATCAAAAAACCAGCTATAGCAACTAATTCAACTAGAAATCATTTTATAATGATTCTAAATTAGTTGATAACTGGTCTCACTTCTATAAATTAAACTTATTAATAAGTTTCGTACAAAGATTTCCCCTCTGCTAGCTCCATTTGTAGGCGCTTAAACTCATGCAGTTCAGCCACCGTTAAATCAGAACGTGCTGCTAACTGGCGAATCTTTTTAATGAAAACATGTTGGATACTGTAATGCTGATTCTGTAGCAATACGCGGACCGTGAACTTAACCACGAACTGGTCGCCAGCATATAAACGAAAAGTTGACCCTGTATGTTCAAATAGTCGTCGTGGATAGGCTTGTTGCCACTCATACAACTGTCCTTTGCGATCTCGCAACAATAAATAATACTCCCCCGACTGACGTTGCCATGGTTCAACGACAGTTAAAGTTAATTCATCACGTTCACCATTTCGATACCCCATGATTGACCACTCCTACTTCCCAAAAATGGTTGTTTATTGGATTTAAAAGCATCAATAAACTTCACTGTTATTTCTCTAAGTTGAAACCCAATCCTTATTGGCCTCATAAGTATTATACCAATAAGTAAGCGGTTAAATCAACACTTGATGTCATTTAATGTAATTTTTTCTTTTAATAAGCAATTTTATTTCTATAATCATCTTTCGTTAAAAAATAGCTATTCGATTGATAATCGAATAGCTATGCCAACAAACCTATTAAGTAACCGACCATTTTTGTGATCATCCCCAAGCTAGTTATTTACGTAGTTGCACCAGTAACTGTTGGGCAGTGACCAAATCAAGCGTGGTTGCTTGTTGTAAGGCATTGACTAAGGCCGGCACTTCTTCCGGCCTTGCGCCAGCATTTACGGCCAAGCTTTTTGCTTGCAACGCCATATGTCCTTGCTGGATGCCCGTTGTCACTAAGGCCTTTAGCGCAGCCAAGTTCTGTGCCAGCCCTAAGGCGCAGATAACCTGCATTAGTTCTTCCGCAGAATGAACATCGGCTAAGCGCTGATTAGGTAGTACTGCGGGCAGCAATTTGGTCGCACCACCAACAAAACCTATGGGTAACGGCAACGTAAGCTCACCACTTAATCCATCAGCCACAACCTGCCACTGGCTAAGGCCACGGTATTGACCATCCTTTACTGCATAAGCATGAGCGCCACTTTCAATTGCTCGTGAATCATTGCCAAATGCCAGAACAGCTGCTGAAACCCCATTCATAATGCCTTTATTATGCGTTACTGCTCGATACGGATCGAGCTGCGCAATTCGACTAGCCGCAGCGATTTTTGCTGCCACAACGTTACCAGCAAAATCAGTTGTTTTCAGCGCGGAGAATGGAATTTCCACCGTTGCCGTAACTATACTGTCCGGTGCATAGTTTGAAAGGATACTCATTAAAACCGTTACCGCTAATTCTTGCTGCAAATAAGCACCCACTGCTTCGAGCATTGTATTCAACATATTAGCGCCCATCGCCTGTTGCACATCTACGGTAAGATCTACCGATAGATCGTGCGCACTTAATTCACGGACGTTTAGCCATTTAGCACCACCACCACGACGTTTCAACGAGGGATGGGCCGCATCAGCTACTTGCAGCAAAGTTGTTTTTAACTTGGTGATTTTTGCAGACAATGCTGCCACATCGGCAACTTCGGTCAATACAATTTGTCCCGTTAATAAGCGCCGTGGTTGTGTGACCATAAAGCCGCCACCTTGAATGGCCAACCGAGCCCCATTACTGGCTGCCGCGATCACTGAAGGCTCCTCAGTTACCATTGGCACCTGATGCAAATGACCATTAACTAATAGATTACGAGCGATTCCTTCTGGTAGCGCAAAAGTGGTCAGTTGGTTCTCAACTAGTTGGCCGGCTCGCTCCTGTGTTAAGCCAGTATGGTTAGCAAAAAAAGCGGTATCGATCGGTGATAAAACTTTATGCGCGGCTAACTGTGCGATTCGCCCTAAGCGAGTAAGTTGATAAAATTTTTTTGACAAAAAAACACTCCTCGTATGATTAAATTTATTTTATTGGCCACTTACCTTAATAAGTGTTGCTACTACAGGCAGTAATCAGATAAAACGTCGTTACAATTTCTCGCCACAAAAGGCTAATTTGGCAACAAGATCGCTTTATTTTCATTTTAGCACGTTCATGGCCGAGAAAATTAATCAACTCAGTTAAAAAATACCGTAAAATGTTATATACTTATGTTTGTTGACGATTTGTAAGTTAGCAAAATTAAATTAAGGTGGAATTTATATAATGAAGAAGCTTTTGGGAATTTTGGGAGCAACTGCAGCAGTATTTATATTAGCTATCGCACCTGCCGCAACCTCGACACAGGCAGCTAGTAAAGCAGTTACGGCTGAATTGAACAAGAAGGGCACTCTCCAGATTGGTTTAGAAGGTACTTATCAACCTTACGGCTATCATGAAGATGGAAAACTGACTGGTTATGAAGTCGAAGTCGGTAAAGCCGTTGCTAAAAAGTTAAACTTAAAGCCTGTTTTTGTGGAAACACAATTTGATTCTTTAATTGCCGGTTTAAACGTTAACAAGTATGACCTTGTACTCAATAACATGGCAGTGACCAAGCAACGCCAAGCAAAGTATCGCTTCACTACGCCTTATATCTATAGCAAATCAGAATTAGTCGTCAAAAAGGGCAATAAAGATATCAAGAAAATTACTGATATCAAGGGTAAAAAAATGGCGCAAACTGCTTCTAGCAACAACGCAGCTGACGCAAAGCGTTTAGGTGCCTCGATCGTTTCTAGTAGTGGCTTTGAACAATCGATCGAATTAGTTGACCAAGGCCGCGCCGATGGTACTATCAATTCAGTTGAAGCAGTGGGCGCTTACCTTAAGCAAAAACCCAATGCTAAGATCACACAAATTGCCGGTGGTTCTAAGTTAGAAACTCAGAAAATTGCTGGTATGATGAATAAGAAAGATAAAAACTTGAATAAGTCGGTCAATAAAGCTTTAGCCGGCCTACGCAAAGATGGCACGTTAAAGAAATTATCACAAAAATATTTTGGTACTGACGTTACTAATAAATAACGATAACCCGTTTACGAGTGGGGCAGCTGCTTATGTATCACCCAAACCGGATGATTACGGAATGGCTATAGCTGTCCCACTTTTTTTACATAGCGCACGAAAGGATGTTCTTCATGTCGAGTAGCACCTGGGAAATTATAACTTCTGCTTTACCACAGATCATTACTGCAGCAATTAACTACACGATTCCATTAACGTTGATCTCGTTTGTGCTTGGTTTATTATTAGCGCTGATCACCGCAATGGTGCGCCTATCGCCACTGCGCGGACCATTTCAAATTGTCCGCGGCTTATTCTGGGGCTACGTGTGGCTATTCCGTAGCACGCCATTACTAGTTCAATTATTTATTGTCTTTTTCGGACTGCCAAACATGGGGATTCAATTCAGCCCATGGACCGCAGCAATCATCACCTTTACGCTCAACGTTGGCGCTTATAGTTCCGAAACGATTCGTGCAGCGATCCTTTCCATCCCTAATGGTCAGTGGGAAGCAGCTTTAACCTTGGGTATGACCCGGCGTCAAGTACTCTTTCGCATCATTTTACCACAAGCCGTTCGAGTCTCATTGCCACCATTATCCAACTCATTTATCGGTTTGGTAAAAGACACTTCGTTAGCATCCAGTATCACCATTGTAGAAATGTTCACGGTCGGTCAACAAATTTCGGCACGAACTTATGAACCTTTACTGCTCTATTCACTAGTCGCCCTAATTTATCTCGTGATCTGTACCGTATTAACGATTCTGCAAGGTTATTTGGAAAAATGGACCTCACGTTACGTACCGACCCAGCACTAATTGTAGTAGAAAGGAGCCAAGCTCTTGTTACAACTCGAACACGTCAATAAAATTTATGGTGAGCGCCATGCATTAAATGATATTAACATCGCCTTTCCTGAACATAAAACAACGGTGATCGTCGGGCCATCTGGTTCCGGTAAATCAACCTTATTACGTTCATTAAACCTACTAGAACGTCCAGAAAGCGGCTTATATCACTTTGATGACCTTAATGTAGATTTCAGTAAAACTGTCCCTGAAAAGGAAATCCTACAGATCCGCCGTCAAACCGGAATGGTATTTCAAAATTTCAATCTTTTCCCCCACTTATCCGTTTTGCGCAATGTCACTGAAGCGCCCATTCATGTTCTAAAACAATCACCGGCTGCTGCAACCTCAACGGCAAAAGGATTATTGGCGCAAGTTGGGCTTGCTGAAAAGGCTGACCAATTCCCAACGGCGTTATCTGGTGGCCAACAGCAACGTGTCGCGATCGCCCGGGCTTTAGCAATGAAACCGAAGTATATGTTCTTTGATGAACCAACTTCAGCGCTTGATCCTGAGTTAGAAGCCGAAGTATTGCGGGTCTTGTTGAAATTGGCGCAAGAACATAATTCGATGATCGTGGTCACCCATAATATGGAATTTGCTCGCGGTGTTGCCGATCAGATTATTTTTCTAGAAGACGGCGAAATTCTTTATAGTGGCGATCCACAAACTTTCTTCACTGAACCGACTGCACGGATCCATGACTTCTTGTCAGCCATGAATTTTATGATCAAATAGTAACCAAAAAGACGGAGACTTTTCCCCGTCTTTTTTGATTTCTATTTGATGACCCCTTGCTCTTGTAATTGACTAATATGCTCATACAAGATACCTTCACGAACGCCATTTTGTGAGAATACGACCCGATCTGAATCCAAGAAGCGTAGGATCGTAACGATCGGCGTCATCCCGCCAGCGATAATATCGGCTCGATCCTTAGCTAAGCCGGGGATTTTTTTTCGGCCAGCCAGGTCTTCACTGATAACCTTAGCGTAAACTTCATTAACTTCGGCTACAGTCATACGAAAACCGTGAATGTCTTCAAAGTTCAGCAGATTATTCGCCTTTCGTTTAATTTTAGCCAAAGTTCGATTGCTGCCACCTAGGGCAATAATTGGTAAATTTTGACCCCGATGCAACCACCACACACCATTAAATAAGCGATTAACAAAAGTCGTCTCCCAGAATAAATCAGCGGCTTTCAACTGATCGACACCATTTTTATAAAACATTTCCGTTAAATTAACCGCCCCTATTGGTAGACTGATCAAATTCTGCGCCTTACCGTTTTGAACTAAGATCAGCTCACAACTAGCGCCACCGGTATCCATGATCACACAATTGGTAGCCGGTAAAGTGTTGCTGACGCCTAAATAATCGTAATAGGCCTCCATCGTTCCTGGAATAACTTCAATTCTTAGACCCGCCACTTCTTCAGCGACTCGCTTAATAAATTTTTTTTGGTTTTTAGCGCTCCGAACAGCCGCAGTTGCTACTGCCCGGATGGTTACATTTGGTAATTGCTGATAAATCGCAGCAAACTTTTGTAACGCCCCGATCGTCCGTTCAATAGCCGCATCACGCAAAATCCGTTCTGGACCCATATCTTCAGATAAGCGGACCATTTCTTTATGCTGTTGTACGGCTCGAAAGCTACCATCTGTATCGATTTCCGTTACCGACATACGTACAGAGTTGGAACCTAGATCAATGACCACAAAGTTTTCCATCTAACACGCTTCCTTTTCAGTATAAAGGTATGCGCTTTTGCTAGCAAAAACGCTTGTTTTCAAGTACGGATGTCCTTCCTCGCTACGTTGCCAAAGGCGCAACTAGTCGGACAGGCTCCTTTTCAGTATAACGGTTGTGTGTTTCGCTAGCGAAACGCTTATTTTCAAGTACGGATGTCCTTCCTCGCTACGTTGCCAAGGGCGCAACTAGTCGGACAGGCTCCTTTTCAGTATAACGGTTGTGTGTTTCACTAGCGAAATGCTTATTTTCTCAATACTTAACTGCTGACCTGCCTCAATCATCGTCCACCGGTGACCAAGGCTTTTGTAAGGGTACAAAGTGATCAGGCCGTTTTTCTTCTACCGCCGTAATTGGTCGTTGTGCTGCCACCGCTGCAGTTACTAAATGTGCTTGAACGTCAAGCGGCGTCAATCCACGGCGATCCACCTTTTGATAACTACCATCAGCTTGTAGCACTCGCGTTTTTAAGTTATCTTGCCACATTAATTCATAGATCTGTACGATTTGCGCCTTAATATCAGCCTGTAGAATTGGAAAAAGTAATTCGACACGGCGGCTTAGGTTACGATTCATTAAATCGGCTGACGATAAGTAGAGCTTTTCCTCACCGGCAGCATAAAAATAGTAGATTCGACTATGTTCCAAGAAGCGGCCGACAATTGAGTGAACGGTCACATTTTCACTAATTCCTGGTAAATCGACTTTCAGGCAGCAAATTCCACGGATGATCAAATCAACTTTTACACCAGCCGCCGCAGCTGCGTAGATTTTTTCAATCATTTGTTTGTCGGATAATGAATTCATCTTCATCCGGATCAGCGCTTTTTTACCGGCCTTAGCATTAGCAATTTCATCATCAAAACGATCATTTAAAAAGTCGCGCAAGGTCAATGGCGCAATGTTTAGCTCAGCAAAATGATCAGGCTCGGAAAAGCCGGATAGCATATTGAAAATATTTGAAGCATCGACAGCCATTTTCGGATCGGCAGTAAATAAGCCCATGTCCGTGTACAATCGCGCGGTAACATCATTATAGTTACCGGTGGCCATATGCATATACCGCCGGATGCCTTCACTTTCACGGCGTACGATCAGCAATAATTTACAATGTGTTTTCAAGCCAACCAACCCATAAATTACATGACAACCTTTTTTCTCCAACTCGTTGGCCCAATGAACATTATTTTCTTCATCAAAGCGGGCCTTTAATTCAACTAATACCGTGACTTGCTTGCCATTTTGCGCGGCAGCACCAAGATATTGAATAATCGGTGAGTCGCTGGAAACACGGTATAACGTCATTTTAATGGCCAACGTATCTGGATCAGTAGCTGCCTGCTTGATCAATTGCACCACTGGATCAAAACTATCATAGGGATGGTGTAGAAAAAGATCACCTTGCCGAATAGCCGCAAATAAATCCGGCTGGCGTAGCGCAGGCTGCGTGTATGATTTAAATGGTTTATAGAGTAATTCAGGGTGATTTTTGATTGCTTTAACTAACTTACTTAATACCGTTAAATCAATGGGGCCCTTAATATCGTAAACATCCGCTTCGTGCACTGCTAGTGCTTTAACCAAGCGCTTGCGCAACGTTTTGCTGGTCTCGGCAGCTAATTCTAGGCGCATTACCTTAGTATGCTCGCGCATAGCCAATTGATGAACGATCTCTTTCATTAAATCTGAGGCATCCGCTTCAGCAACGTCAAAATCCATATCCCGGATCACTCGAAAAGACTGAACTTCCTTAGCTTTAAACCCTGTAAATAACTCACCAATAAATGGCTTGATCACTTCTTCCAGCAAGATAAATTGATTCTCACCAGGCAAAGTCACGACCCGTGGAAAAACAGTTGGCACTTGGACCATGGCAAAACGGCGCTCTTTTTTTTCAGCGGTGCCCTCTTTAACTAACCGTAATGCTAAATTCAGTGTATTGTTACCGATAAAAGGAAACGGTCGTGACGCATCAACTGCTAACGGCGTCAGGACTGGATACAAAACTTGATGAAAATACTGACTGCAAAAACTCAGCTGCTTTTTCGATAATTCTGAGTAAGTCCGTAAATTAATACCCACCTTCTCTAGCTGCGGTAAAAGTGAACGACTCCAGGTTGAATACTGCTTTTCAACTAAGGGATGAATTTTAGCGCTTAAAGCCGCTAACTGCTGGGTTGGCGTTAAGCCTGCAACATCAGGCGTTGCATACGCAACCGCCTGCATTTTACGCAAAGATGCGACCCGCACCATAAAGAATTCGTCTAAATTACTTTGCGTGATCCCGAGAAAACGGACGCGCTCCAGTAACGGATTTGTTTTATCCCGCGCTTCTTCCAGCACACGATCATCAAAATCGACCCAACTCAATTCTCGATTAACAAAATATTCTGGTTTAGCAAAATTCATCGCAAACTCCCCTTTCGCTGCAAGATAGGTTGTAACCCATAAACATTCGTGAAAAAATCAGCCTTTTGCGCAAAGGTCCACTTCTCTAGTTCAATATCTGCATTAGCAGTAGCTGTGATCGTCACTGTCGTTCGCCGAATGCTAACACTGATAGTACTGATTTTAGCTTGATGACTGTCATCTAATGCATCTGCTAACCGCAATATTGCCGCTAACTTAGCAATTACTAAGCGCTGAATTAGTGGTAATTGATTAAAATGGCTTAAATCAGCAGATGGTGCCGCTGAACTGTGATAGCGAGCTATGGCAGCGACGATCAATTGTTCCGTGTGGTCAAGCCCGAGAATCTCGCTAGCACGAATAATGTACTCCGAATGAAAGGCATGTTGATTAGCATCTAAATACAAGCCAGTATCCTGCAAAATCGCGGCTAATTGCAATAATAGGCGTTCCCGCCGACCTAAGCCGTGAATTTTACGTAACCGATCAAATAGCTGCACCGCAAATTTCAAAACTTGCTTTTGGTGGCCGATGTCAATATTGTAACGTGCTGCAACATGCTGAGTGGCTGCAATTACTGCGGCGTCAAAGTCCCATTGTTGGTATTTACCATTATGACTGCCTAAATGAACAACAAAACCATCCAATAACTTAATGTTCGACAACCAAATCGTTTGAGTCTGCAAAGCATCAAAAATTTCATCCAGCAACAAAAAAGTCGGCGCTACTTCATTTGCTTCGATTTCCGGCAATTGCTCATCGTTTTGTAATTCTTGGGTCGACAACGTCATCACTTGATGATACCGCTGATTGAACTGCTGGTGACTGATTGCTAAACTCCGCTGCCCCTGGGGAATCATATTTTCTAACAAAGTCAGCTTAGATCCCATCAAAATTACTTGAGTAAAAGCCTCTTGCGGTAGGAAGCGTAGAATATCCAACAACTTGGAATGAATATAATCCGCCAACACATCCTCATAAGCAGTCGCACGATGTTCTAGATCCGCCATTCGCTGCGCCACCTGCATCGGTCCCAACTGTAATTCGCGGGTCAAAGTCAGCTCGCCACGCTGAAAAACCATCAACGTGATCGAGCTGGCACCTAATTGCAGCAACACCGTATTCTGCTGGCAGAGCTCTTTAAAGTTAGGCAAATAAACGGCAGCGGCCTCATAACGGAATAATAATTCTTCACTAACCGTGGTGAAATGCACAGTTAGCCCAGTTTTAGTATAGATCTGATCACGAACAAAATTAATATTCTCGGCCGAAGTGATGGTATGACTCGCTACCACCCGTTCAGCGGTCACACCATAATCCTTCATTAACTGCTGAAAACCGCGCAGTGCATCGATTGCTGCGTTAACCGCATCAAAATCAATGCCGCCATCAGAAAATAAGCGTTCACCCAGTGCAACTGGCGCGCTGACCCGTTCAATTGTTTCCAATGTTCGTAAATTAAAGATACTCAAATCAATACTTTGCGCACTCATCACAATAGCCCCAAAAAACTTTGGCTTAACCATTTTTCCACCTCCATAGTTAACGATTACTCTACTTCATTCTACCAAAAAATCCAGCGCTTGCACGCTGGATCAGTCGATTCATTTATTCAATTATCAGCGCTTGAACATTAACTTACTATAACCGCAGTCTTTTGTAAAATTACTTAATAAAATATAAATCGTAATTGCACAAAATTTAGGTCGCAAAAAGATAGCCTACTGTAACTTAGCCGCAACTTGTTGATAGACTCGTTGACACCGAATTACATTATCATTGACTAACACTGCGGCCGCTGCATTTAAAGTAGCGGCTTGCTGGCGATCTTGCATTAACTGTGTATTGACATAAACATTTAAAATTGCACCTTCCAAGGCGCTGCGGCAAGCGGCTGCGGCCACGCCAACATCGCTTTGCATGATTTGACTGCCCTTAGTCAACAAAGTTTCCAACAACGGCACCAAGGTAGCCAACTGGCGCAAAAGTACTAGTGGCGCACTCGCTGCTTGCACCAATGCTGCTTCCAAAATAACAGTGCGCTGGGGATCAGATTTAGGGATGCTGTAGGCATGAGCCAGTGGTGCAAATGCAGCAGCATCCGCCGGAATTTGTGCCAGCAAATCAGTCAATAGCTGTTGAGTTGCTACTAAAATTTGCTGCAATTCTTCTGCGTAGGCAGCATATTTACGCTTGCCTTGAGTCAAGTTAACCACCATGCTGGCCAAAGCAGCTGCCGTTGCGCCACTTAAGGCACTTGCACCACCGCCACTTGGTGTCGGTGCCGCTGAAGCCAGATCCTGCATAAATTGTTCCAGTTCCATTTCATCACCTATCTTCAGAGGATTCATTTAAAAAAATAGCTTATATTAATTGGTTGTTTTAAGCAACTGATTTAATTAAAATAATTGATCCCGATGGCCGCACGCACCTCGGCTAAAGTTTGATTGGCGACTTCGTTAGCTTTAGCACTGCCCTTAGCCAAAATATCATAAACTGCCGCTGGGTCCTGAGCATATTCTTCACGACGCTGCCGAATCGGCGCTAGTGCTGCTTGTAAAACTTCATTGAGATAACGTTTCAGCTTCACGTCACCTAAGCCACCCGCTTGGTACTGCGCCTTTAATTCAGCAACGTGTGCCTGATCTTCAGCAAATACATCTAAATAAGTGAAGACCACATTACCTTCAACTTGACCTGGATCTTCCACGTGAATATGCTGTGGATCGGTGTACATTGACATGACTTTTTTCTGGATCTCATCAGCTGAATCAGCTAAATAAATCGCATTATTCAGCGACTTGCTCATTTTAGCGTTACCATCTAAACCTGGCAAACGACCTTGTCCTTTAGGCGGGAAAACACCCTCTGGTTCAACTAATACATTACTTTGATAGATACTATTAAAACTACGAACAATTTCTCGTGTTTGCTCTAACATCGGTTCCTGATCATCACCAACTGGAACGACACTCGCTTTAAATGCCGTAATATCAGCAGCTTGACTGACTGGATAAATTAAAAAACCAGCTGGGATACTTTGACCGAAGCCTTTTTGCTGAATTTCACTTTTTACAGTAGGATTACGGTTTAACCGCGAGACGTTGACGATATTCAAATAATGCATTGTCAATTCATTCAACGCCGGAATTTGTGACTGTACTAAAATTGTCGACTTGGCTGGATCAATGCCGACAGCCAAATAATCTAGTGCAACTTGCAACAAGCTGTGGCGAATTTTTTCTGGATCACGTGCATTATCAGTTAAGGCTTGCATATCAGCGATCATAATATAAGGATCGTAGTCACCAGAATTTTGCATCTCGACCCGAGTTTTTAATGACCCAATATAATGACCAATATGTAGTTTGCCCGTTGGCCGATCGCCAGTCAGAATTACTTTTTTTGTCATGTTAATTTCCTTCTTTCACTTAATAGTTATGCCTTTTTAGCCACTCTAATAAAAAAAGCCCCACTGATATTGCTATCAATAGGACGCTCAAAGTCGTGGTACCACCTAAATTGTGCCGCCTATGCGACACCACTCTTGCTTAAGGCGCAAAACACCGCCAACGCTACTAGAATTCACGTCAGCACTCCAAGGCCCATTCCCCGCTAGCAATCGCCATTTTTCACCAACCAATGACTCGCTAAAGATCCACTTACGGCTACTTGTCCTCTTCAACATGTTACTTCCATTGTACCGATTTCAGGATGCAGTGTCAAAGTCGTTCACTGTATCAAATCAAAAAAGCTTATCTAAATAATTACTTAGATAAGCTTCAGATCATTAAGCCGCTTGCCGGATTCGAACCGGCGACCTCATCCTTACCATGGATGCGCTCTACCTGCTGAGCTAAAGCGGCATGAATATACAATTTAGTGGTTGGTCCCGCAGAACACCGCCTAAATAGTATATTATATATTTCAATTGATTGCAACAGCTTTACGGCAATTCAGTCGTGGTCAATGCCGCGTCCTGCTCCAGCATTTCTGCCGGAATCTCACTAATGAAACGACATGGTGTGCCTGTACTGACCAACACCAATTCATGCATCGCCCGCGAAGCAATTGTATAGAGAATATCGCGGTCACCGGCTGCATTAAAATGCACAGCTGATACATCGTACGCAATTACGGCGTCAAACTCCAAGCCTTTGGCCAGATAAATTGGTAAAATCAGTACACCTTTAGGTAAAGCACGATCAGCATCCGTCAGCAGTGTGGTTTCCACATCTAACTTTAGTCGTGCGAACGATTGCGCGCTAGTGGCCTGATCCTTGGTTAAAATAGCCACTGTTTCGTGCTGCAATAGTAACCGTCGACATTGCTGAGTGATTTGCTGCAGGCTGAGCGCGTCACTATCCGTCGTGATCAAAACCGGCTTATGCCCGTCGCGGGTAAACGCTTCGATCTCGTTGCCTGCTGGTAATAATGCCGCCGCAAAGGTAGTAATCGGGTAGGTTGACCGATAGCTTTTATTCAAAGTGATCAAATTAATACTGTGGGTATGGAAAATAGTCGTTAATGCTGCAATGAAATCATGCTGTTGATAATGCGCCGTAAATAGATCCTGCGCACGATCGCCCAGCAAAGTTAATTTAGCCCGTGGAAAGGCGTGCTTGATATAAGTTAATTGGGCCATCGTATAGTCTTGCATTTCATCAATGAATAAATGTTGCATTGCGTGATTCTGACCACTCCCGGTTAACCGATCACGTAAATAAAGCAACGGCGCCGCGTCCTCCAGCCGTAACTGATGACGCTCTATCTGCTGACGATAACTGGCGAGCATGGCCTGCCAAATAGCTGGTGCAACGTCAGTTAGGGTGGCTTGCTGCATAAAATCTGCATATTGCTCATATATGTCAATAAAATAATCATTGTATAGCGCATCATAAACAATAGCTAGCCGATCACGGACCAATTTTTCGGCAATAAAGCGAAATTCATCATCACCAGTGGCAAAACGTTGCGTGCCCACAATGCTGCGATAACGATCTTCACTTAACATATCCACTTCAGCGGCCACCCAATCTGCTTTAGCCTCTTCGTGAATCCGTCGTTTCAGCCGTTTGATCAACGTATTTTTGGTTGCTAAAAATTTATCTGCAGCTAACATATTAACCGGCTGCTGCGCATAAATTTTAGCGATCTCATCCTTAGTGAAAAAAGTCCGTCCTTCAAAATAGACACTTGTAAAAGCTAGTTGCTGCGGTTGAGTCTGCTTCAAATAGCGTTCAACCACTTCTAGATAAGCGCGGCTTTCTTTGTAACGGCGAATCTTCTGTGCTGCCGTTGGAAAACTGAGCTGATCTTGCTCATACCGCTCGAATAAAGTTTCCACATGTAGTCCAGAAAAACGTTGCCCGAGAAATTCAGCTAACGTGACCTGACGCATATTTTTTTCACCCAGACTAGGTAAAACTTCCGAAATATAGTGACTAAATAACCGGTTTGGCGAAAAAAGAATCATTTGCTCAGAATTCAAGGATTCGCGGCTATGGTAAAGCAGAAAAGCGATCCGTTGCAGAATGGCTGACGTTTTACCGGAACCGGCTACTCCTTGCACGATTAAAATATCATGTTTAGTATCACGAATAATATCATTTTGTTCCTGCTGGATCGTCGCGACAATATTCTGCATATACTCATCGCTATCTGCGCCTAACACGTGCTGTAGCATACTATCGCCTACAGTTTCGTTAGTATCAAATAAATTTTCAATTTTACCTTGTTCAATCAAGAATTGACGTTTTTTCAATAATTCGGCTTGCACTGAGCCATTCGGTGTTTCATAACTTACTTGGCCTAGCGTACCATTATAATAAATTCCCGAAATCGGCGCGCGCCAATCGTAGATCAGAAAGTTTTGCTTGGCATCAATAAATGAGGCGGTGCCAATATATAAAGTATCGCGTTCTCCATCTTCATCAATATCGATGCGTCCAAAGTACGGCGATTGCTGTAAATCTTCAAGTTGCTTCATTTGTTGTTTCAAAATCGTTTCATTTTCAACCGTTCGTGCAACTAATTGTTTCTGCTGCTGCACAGCGGCGTTGGTTTCGATTCGGTCATCAACTTCGGCAATGTTGACCCGTGTATTATCGCCATAGTTTCTATCGATCGAGGTGGTCTCACGCTGGGCTTGTTCTAATTGCACATTTTTATCGTGCAATCGCTGTTCAATTTTCTCGACAACAGCAGTCACTCGCGCTTGTTCTTGTTGTTTGGTTTCTGCATCCAAAAAGGTCGACCTCCTTGTCCATCACGGTGCCACTAACTTAGCCAGCGCCCAATTTCGTCCAATAATAAATATTGTTGCGGTGGATAATTTTATCACACTTTAGACCAGAGGTGTTACAGATTGAATATAAAAATCAGCCAGCGCTTCAACAACGGAAAAAAATAGGCATTGCAACCAATATTATGGTCACAACACCGATGTCGTTAATTACTTTGTTGCTTTTGTTGTTTTTTTTCTTGTTGCGCGTGCCATTCTTCTTTAGTCAACATATCGCTGACTGTCATCTTGAAACTAGTTAGCTTAACGTCCGTCATGCGTGATACTTCGGCTTGAACTTTACTAACTGCTTCATCGAATATTTTCGGTGCATTGCGACCGTATTCCAATGTCGCACTTAATTCTAATGTTGCTGTTTGAGCGTCGTCATCTAGATCAACTTTGACCCCTTTGGTTGGATCATCATTATCACGAAAACGATCCGTGATATTTTCGATCACGTTGCCCTCAACCGTCAATACGCCAGCAATCGTTGTCATTGTCCGACCAACAATTTTAGCAATCACATCTTCATCATAATTTAATTCACTTTCAATTCCAACAGGTGCTGTGTTTTTCATTTTTTCATCCATAATTTACATATCATCCTTTCGTTTTAGCGAACGTAGGTCAGCAATCAATAAGGGTTGAATCCAGCGACTAACTAACGCGATCCTTGGTTTCTTTTTTACCTTCATTAGTTTGGTTAGCCCATTCGCGTTTAGTCATAATATCCGTTACATTTAGATTCAACTCGATCAACTCTAATCCCGTCATCTGTTTCAATGCCTGATAAATGTGGTCGCACAGTTGATCGAAAATAACTTGCGCGTCAGCACCATATTCCAAGGTTGCTTCCATGTCCAATGCAACTTGTTTTTGGCCAACCTCAGCATCAATACCTTTGGTTGGATCAGTATCCGAACGGAAACGGTCGGCGATATTACTCATAAAGCCACCATTCATTGACAAAATACCGTCAATATCGCCAGAAACGTTCCCAGCAATTTTTTTGATCACGCTATCTTCAAAAGTTAATTTTCGTTTTTGTACATTTGGTTGGTCCATATAATCGACTCCTTTACATTTTGCTTAGATCACTTCATTAACGATCAAGTACTTGCATTAACCAACGTTTAAATACAGGCAGCTGATCCCTGTAGCGACCAACTAAATAACCGATGGCGCTGAGTAATAGGATCAGAATTAAATTCCAAAAACCTAAAATTACCCAGATCACACCACAGATCAGGCCTATAATGGCGCCCTTCATTTCTCGCTGCATCTGCTCACCTCATTTAAATCACGTCTGTTACTGGCTGTTGCCGCTGATCTGCAGTTAATAAGTGGACCGCCACTTTTTTGACCGACAAGCCTAAGCGCTCCGTTAATTCACGTTTAGCAGTCGCTTCAATTGCGTGACTGATACCAACTAAATCCTTGGTTGCCGCAGTTAGAGTTGCATCCACTTGGGCTGTCGCCACTGCTTTATGCTTGTGCAATTGTACGTTCACATTAACTGCAGTTACTGGATGCTGCTCTTGAACGGCGTACTTAACTGATTTTTCTACCGCAGCTCGACTAATATTTAGTTGACCCTTTTCTGTTTTCATACTTAACTGAGTTGTCGTTGAGCGTTTAAATAACGCAATCAGGAATAAAACTAGAAAGATCAGGCCGGCAATGATCGCCAGAATTAGTCCGACCCATGACAACCAAATTTGATTTTGCTGCCACTGCATCATTGGACCTGACCAACTAGCGCTTGGCTCGATCAATAAACCAAACCAAACGGCTTCCAGTAAACCGACAATAGCTAGTAAGCCCAGACCAAATTTGAAAATTGGCCGCACATTGCATCCCTCCTTTTCAATTTAGCTGAGTTATTTTATTAAAAAAACTCTGAGACTCAAGCTGGATAGGAACCCAACTTTTGTGTCATTACGCTAAATTAGCCATAAAAATTATCAAATTTATTAACTACGTTTCTTACGTGTACCGATAACGAATGACACGATCAAGACAAGGATGATGGCACCAATAATTGATGGAAAAATAGCCATGCCTGCAATCATTGGTCCCCAGCTACCCAGAACCATTTCACCTAACCAAGAGCCGATCAAACCTGCAATAATGTTACCGACCCAACCAAGTGGCATATCCCGACTTACGATTGCACCAGCGATTGCGCCGATGACTGCACCAATAATTAAAACCCATAGTAAGTGAAGCATATCGATCCGTCCTTTCTTGTGCTGAAGTTTTTTTATTACACCCTTAGCCTATCATCAAAGCCTATTGCGTTTCAATTTAGATGCATACATCCCCGTTATAACAGTATCCATGCATAAAAGTTGCTGAAAATCGCTTTAGTTGCGTATAGTTGAACTAATCTAATCTATAACTATATGGTAATACTTAAGGGAGGAACGCTTATGTCTACGATTTCGATCGTTTCAACAACTAATTCGAATTTCGTTACCCCATTAGCAACACTGTACCGTTCAATATTGGTCAATAATTCAAATAATAACTTCGACTTTTATATTTTTGGCGATCATTTAACTGCTGAAGATAAGCTACAACTTAAACGGCTCGAATTAGACTGCAACAACTGCCACCAGATCAACTACTTATCCGTCGATGAATCGCTTTTCCGCCAAGCAGTCACTGATGACCGAATCATCAAGGCTGCCTATTATCGGATCTACACAGCCGATTTATTGCCACAACTTGATCGTATCCTCTATCTTGACTGTGACTTGATCTGCACCAGCGATATTAGCCAACTCTGGCAAACATCATTGAATGGCAAAGTGATTGCAGCTGTTGAAGACGCTGGTTACGTCCCGCGCTTAGCGGAAATGGGTATCAAAGCTCAGCAGCCATTTTATTTCAACTCCGGCATGATGCTGATCGATCTAAAACGTTGGCGTGACGAAAACATCACCAAAAAAGTGATGGACTTCATTAACCAGCATCCAGAAAAATTAAAATATCACGATCAAGATGCGCTTAACGCTGTTTTAGCGGATAATTGGTGCTACTTACATCCCAAATACAATATGCAATCACGCTTAATTCGTCGCGAACAAGTTCATCCGCTGCCACCAGCTGAGATTCTAGCGGAAGAAGCACGCCAAGACCCAATTTTCATTCATTATTCTGGCCGCAGCAAACCATGGCTTGAATTCGGTGTCCGCCCACACCCGCTACGCAATGAATATTGGAAATACGCACCGAAAACATTACAACTGACAACTAAGCAACAGATCAGTTAAGGGTCAGCTGAAAAATAGCATAAAAATACCCGCTAGTAGTAAGCACCCAATAACAGACCAGATAATAATCGCGGTATCATAACCTCATCATGAAGAATGGTGAGGTGTTTTTATGGAAAACAAACCAGAAATTATTCGAATCAAATTAGACGAAACACATCAACAACCTACTATGGTCACTAAAGCATGTCAGATCAAACTTAGTAATAACAAAACAATCATTGTTTACAATCGAATCAATGGCTACATCTTAGATGCGCTAATGAAGGTAGTGTTTAATGACGCTCATTAACTTACGCAAACTTTGCAGTATTTACTTGATCTGTGGGAAAACAGATCTGTGTCGTGGTATTGATGGTCTCGTGGTCGTCATTCAAAGTGACTACCAACTTGATCCTTACAGTCGCACGTTATTTCTATTTTGCGGTACGCGAAAAGTTCGTTTCAAAGCCTTGTACTGGGCAGGTGACGGTTTTCTCTTGTTATACAAGCGAATCGAAAACAGTCGCATCCAGTGGCTGACCAATCAAAACGAGGTAAAAAAGCTTCATACTAAACAACTTGAATGGTTAATTTCTGGTTGGGGACTTGAGTCAACAATCAAACCAACGACCGCCTAAAAAAGGCTAGCTCTAATGCTAACGAAATAAAGGCGGTACCCTGGCGACAACGACTGAGAATTTGCTTAATCAGGTCCTTGAACAAAATCATGAGTTGTCTAAACAAATTCAGACATTGACTGAATAAGTTGCCTATTTAACGCGTAAACTTTACGGAGCGCATTCGGAAAAGCTGACTAATTCAAATCAGTTAGCTTTTGGCGGATGACGGTGGTTTTACCGACCCAGAGCAAACTGGGAATCAAGCAAGTAACTTAAAAAAGCAGGCGACATAACACAAAAAAATAAATCCCGAATTGTCAAATCAAGTGCAACACTTGCTAAACTTCACTTATAAGTGGTCTAGGTGGTGGTCATGCGAGTAGCTGCTCAGCCATGAATTCATTGGCTGATTTATAACCAAATAGTTTACGTGGCCGTTGGTTAAGTGCCGCG
>NZ_RHOE01000043.1 GCF_003946385.1 Loigolactobacillus zhaoyuanensis | reverse complement strand
AGAACACATAAAATAGGCAAGATCCAGTGAGAAGCAACACCTGAATTAAGTTCGATTCATCCGTGAACGGTGATTCCATATATTAATCGTCATCCCCCCTTGAACATCCGGTTTTGAACTTGGGTTTCATGGAACTTTAGACGTTACCCCCGTTGCAAATACTGGGCCATCATCACAAACCTTGTACATTTTCTGTTGCCCTTGCGCCGGCACGACACAAGCATAGCACTCACCTACGCCGCAAGCCATCCGACTTTCTAGTGAAATATAGGCATGGGGATGACCCCGATAACGATTGTTAACGGCCATTAACAAACCCCGCGGCCCGCAGGCATAAACTGCTGCAAAATCAGTTTTAGCGAAGTCTGCTGCATCTAGCAACAAACCAATATGACCATGGAAGCCATAAGAACCATCATCGGTGGCATAATGGACATCACCAAGCGCACGAAATTCCTGTTCATAGAAAATTTGTTCTTGTTTACCAAAACCAATCGCGTGGGTCACTTCAATGCCCTGCGCTACTAGCTGTTGCGATAAGGCATATAACGGCGGAATACCAGTGCCGCCACCAATGATCAAAGCGCGTTGCCCCGCTTGCAAAAAATCAGTGGGGAAACCATGACCTAATGGGCCGATGGTATCTAAATGCGTCCCAGGCGTTACTTGACTTAATTCAGCGGTTCCCTGGCCGACAACACGATAAACCAGACGTAGTTGCTTGGTTTGCGGATCAACTTGGGTAATACCGAATGGCCGCCGTAATAAAAGGTTGGGATCAGGAATTTTAACGTCAACAAATTGCCCGGCAGTGGCTTTAACCGTCGCCATTTTTCCTTGTAAGGTCAGTTCAAAAACATCTGCAGTTAGTTGTCGTTGTTGCACAACCACCATTTTCTCCTGTAACATGGAAAAATCTCCCCTTTTCAGGTTAAAGTTATTTTTATAGCGGTAAGGTCGTGAACGAACGTGATTCTAACACCCGTAAAATTGCGTTAGCTGTATCTAATGAAGTAAACAATGGAATACCATGTTCGATCGCGGTTTGGCGAATTTGAAAGCCATCTGAAGCGACGTCACGATCGGCGTCCATGGTATTAATGACCACTTGGACATGGCCGCTATCTAATAGTTGTAAAATATCCTGCTCCACGTTGTCCTTAATTTTGGCAACCGTACTAGCTTTAATGGCTTTGCTAGTAAAATAATCTGCTGTGCCGGCAGTGGCAATGACGCGATAACCAATTTCACGGAATCGTTTAGCTAGATCAGCGGCCTCGGCTTTATCCTTATCGGCAATCGTAAACAAAACGGTGCCAAAGTCTGGTAGATGTAATTTACTAGCTTCAAAAGCTTTGTACAGTGCTTTTTCCAAAGTTGTATCGCTGCCCATGACCTCACCAGTGGATTTCATTTCTGGTCCCAACAAACTATCAACGTTATACAATTTAGAGAAGGAAAAGACTGGCGCCTTAACGTGAACTAATTGGCTTTCAGGATATAGACCATCATGAAAACCTAGCTTGTCTAAGCTGGTGCCTAAAATAACTTGGGTGGCGACCTGTGCCATCGGGATCCCCGTTACCTTACTTAAAAATGGGACGGTGCGGCTAGCGCGCGGGTTAACTTCCAACACGTAGACTTGCTCTTCATGAATAATAAATTGAATATTCATCATACCGATACACTTCAAAGCCACCGCTAATTTCTGAGCGGCAGCAACGATTTGTGCTTTAACTGCTGGTGATAATGACTGTGGTGGATAAACGGCCATTGAATCACCTGAATGGACACCAGCGCGCTCGATATGTTCCATGATTCCTGGTAATAAGACTTGCTGGCCATCAGAGATCACATCAACTTCGCATTCTTTGCCGACTAGATATTGGTCAATTAATACTGGATGATCATTGGAAACTTTGACCGCGTCGCGCACGTAGATTTCTAAATCTGCTTGTTTTTCAACGATCTCCATTGCCCGGCCACCTAAAACATAACTTGGCCGAATCAGTACGGGGTAACCGATCCGTGTCGCAATTGCTACCGCTTCTGCTTCAGTTGTGGCTGTGTCACCAACTGGTTGCGGAATCGCTAGCTCCTGAATAACTTGATCAAACTCATCACGATCTTCGGCCCGATTTAAATCTGCTACGCTGGTACCGAGAATTTTCACGCCGGCGGCTGCTAAAGGCGCCGCCAAATTAATTGCAGTTTGACCACCGAATTGAACAATAACGCCTTCAGGTTGTTCTAGCTCGATCACATTTAACACATCTTCAAACGTCAATGGCTCAAAATATAACTTATCAGAAATGGAAAAGTCCGTCGAAACAGTTTCCGGATTGTTGTTCATAATGATCGCTTCGTAGCCCGCCTTTTGGATGGCTTTAACTGAATGAACAGTTGCATAATCAAACTCCACACCTTGGCCGATTCGAATTGGGCCCGAACCGATCACCAATATTGAAGGCTTTTTGCTGACTTGGCTTTCATTTTCTTCTTCAAATGTACTGTAATAATAAGGAGTTTGTGATTCAAATTCAGCGGCACAAGTATCAACCATTTTATAAACTGGCCAAATATTAGCTTCACGGCGCATTTCTCGTAATTGATCTGCTGGTAATTGCCATAATTGACTAATTTTTGCGTCAGTAAAACCGTTACGTTTTGCTTGCTCTAAAACTGCTAGATCACCTTTATGCGCAGCTAAATCTGCTTCGATCTCAATGATGTGCAGTAATTTATCTAAAAAGAAAATATCAATTTTAGTTAGCTCGTTTAATTCACTCAAGCTATAATTCCGGCGTAAGGCTTCGGCTAGATAAAACAGGCGATCATCTTGCGGATGGATCAGTTTATCCGTCAATTCAGCGTCACTAACTTGTGCCAATTCAGGCAATTCCAAATGCAGCGTATCAATTTCCAGTGAACGAACAGCCTTCAGCAACGACTCTTCAAAGTTACGGCCGATCGCCATAACCTCACCAGTAGCCTTCATTTGGGTACCTAACCGCCGCTCGCCCTTAGCGAACTTATCAAATGGCCAGCGGGGAATCTTAGTGACCACATAATCTAAGGTCGGCTCAAATTCAGCGTAGGTGGTACCAGTGATCGGATTCATGATCTCGTCTAGAGTCAGTCCAACCGCAATTTTTGAAGCAATTTTAGCGATCGGATAACCAGTTGCCTTGGAGGCTAAGGCCGATGAACGTGAAACCCGCGGATTAACTTCAATAATGTAGTATTGGAAGCTATTTGGATCCAGTGCGAGCTGCACATTACAGCCGCCTTCGATTTTTAAAGCACGAATGATTTTTAACGAAGCGTCACGCAGCATCTGATTTTCCTTATCCGATAACGTCTGTACTGGTGCAGTAACAATTGAATCACCGGTATGAATACCGACAGGATCAATATTTTCCATGTTACAAACCACCAATGCATTGTCGGCGGCATCGCGCATAACTTCGTACTCAATTTCCTTGAAACCCGCAATACTTTGTTCGATCAAAGCCTGAGTGATCGGTGATAATTTCAAAGCGTTAGTGGCAATCTCGACTAATTCTTTCTCGTTATCGCACATGCCGCCACCAGTACCACCCATGGTAAATGCGGGGCGGACAATGACCGGAAACCCAGTTTTACGAGCGAATTCGACCGCAGCTTCAACGGTATTAACACTTAAGGAGTCTGGAATTGGTTCCGCTAGTTGCTGCATTAAGTTTTTAAATAATTCACGGTCCTCGGCTTGATCAATTGCATCTAGTTTAGTCCCTAATAACTGGATATGCAGTTCGTCTAAGATTCCAGCAGAAGATAATTCCATTGCCATATTCAGACCCTGCTGACCACCAAGGGTCGGTAGAATAGCGTCAGGCAATTCTTTACGTAAAATGCGAGTGACAAACTCTAAAGTCAATGGTTCGATATAAACTTGATCAGCGATCTCCTTATCAGTCATGATCGTTGCTGGATTGGAATTAACCAGCACCACTTGATAACCTTCTTCTTTTAAGGCGAGACAAGCTTGAGTTCCAGAATAATCAAATTCAGCTGCTTGACCAATAATGATCGGGCCAGAACCGATCACCAAAATTTTATGAATATCTGTTCGTTTAGGCAATGTACTGACGCTCCTTTCCGTAATTTATGCGCGTTTGGCAAAAGCATCGATCATTTCCATGAATTCATCGAATAAATGAGTGGCATCATGGGGACCTGGCGTCGCATCGGGATGAAATTGGACGGAAAAGGCCGGATAATTACGGTGGCGCAAGCCTTCGATCGTTTGATCGTTGATCTCGATATGGGTCACTAGTAGATCAGCTTGCTCGACAGAAGCTGGGTCAACCGCATAGCCGTGATTTTGTGATGTAAAGTCAATTCGACCAGTTGCAATTTCTCGTACGGGATGATTAAATCCGCGATGGCCAAATTTCATTTTATATGTGTCTGCGCCATTAGCTAGCGCAAATAATTGATGGCCGAGACAGATACCGAATAATGGAATTTTACCTTGGATACCACGAATCATGTCCAATGCTTCGGGGACATCTTTGGGATCACCAGGACCATTACTCAGCATGACGCCGTCTGGGGCTAAATCTAATATCTCCGCCGCTGTCGTGTTATAAGGTAAAACAGTTAGATTGCACTGGCGCTTTGAAAGTTCACGTAAGACACTATGTTTTAAGCCAAAATCGATCACCACAACATTGTGACCAGTGGCGGGACTTGGATAAGGTTTAGTGGTCGAAACTTGCTGCACCTGATTTTTGGGCATAACCAGCGCGTTCAGCTGATCAAATGCGTGATCATCGACTGTATCGACAATGCTGGCTTTCATTGTGCCAGCTGTCCGTAGTCGTTTAGTCAGTCGCCGCGTATCAACGCCACTGATTCCGGGAATATTTTTACGTTGCAAAAATTCATCTAATGACATTTGATTACGCCAATTACTAGCACGGCGGGCAACTTCATGGACCACTACGCCTTTGCAAGTCGGTGCAATTGATTCGTAGTCATCACGGTTGATGCCATAATTGCCAATTAGCGGATAAGTAAAAGTAATTATTTGACCATTATAGGATTGGTCAGTGATCGTTTCCTGATAGCCGGTCATACCGGTATTGAAGACAACTTCACCGGCAGTGGTCAGTGGCGCACCAAAGCCCTCGCCTGCAAAAACTGAACCATCAGCTAAAATTAAGTAACGTTTCATTTTGTTGTGCCGCCTCTCTGGTAAACAATTTGTCCAGCCACTAAAGTATATACGGTTTCACCATAAACTTGATTGTCAATAAATGGCGTATTTTTCCCCTTAGAATAGAGACTGTCTGCAGTAATTTGATAGCGGTGCTTTAAGTCAAAAATTGCCAGATCTGCTGGTTGGCCGCTTTTTAGCTGGCCGCTAGTTGGTAAGTTAAAAAGTTGTGCTGGTCGATAGCTGAGCCAATTGATCAATTGAGCAAGTGTAAAAATCCGCGTTTTAACAAAATTAGTGAACAGTAAGCTAAAAGCCGTTTCGCTGCCGACGATTCCAAATGGCGCTTGACGCATACTTTGTTGTTTCTCATCGGTTCCATGCGGCGCGTGATCAGTGGCAATACAATCGATCGTACCATCGATCAAGCCGGCGATCAGTGCTTGCCGATCATGTTCACTACGTAGCGGTGGATTCATTTTGTAATTACCTTGGTCCGCCGGAATATCGCGGTCACTAAGTAATAAATGGTGTGGCGTTACTTCACAAGTGACTTGCACACCGGCTTGTTTGGCTAGCCGGATCATCTGAACGGATTCAGCTGTAGAAACGTGACAAACATGGTAATGAACACCAGTGGCTTGAGCTAAGACTAAATCACGGGCTAATTGCGCCGTTTCGACCACATTACTGATTCCCGGCAAGCCCAGTTCGTCTGCCTTGGCACCAGCGTTCATGACCCCGCCATGCAGCAAACTATCATCTTCGACATGCGCCGCCAGCGGCAAGTTAACTGCTTTAGCAGCACGCATTGCTTGATACATTGTATCAGCATCTTGAATTCCGGAACCATCATTAGAAAAGGCGAAAGCGCCAGCCGCTTTTAACGCCGGGAAATCAACTAATTTTCCGGCTGTTCTTTGTTCGGTGATCGTAGCGTATTGGCCAATACGAATCACAGCTTCTGCTTGATTGCGCACCACCATCTTCTGTATTTGTGCTGCATTATCTGGTACTGGGGTCAAATTTGGCATAGCCCCAACAAAGGTGAACCCACCGTGTGCTGCCGCTTGACTCCCCGTTTTAATTGTTTCTTTATAAGTTTGCCCTGGATCGCGTAAATGCACATGAAGATCAACTAAACCCGGACTAATAAAATCACCATGTAAATCGATCACGGTAGCCGTTGTTGCCTCCAAATCAGCCCCAATTGCTGCAATTTTACCGTCAACCACTAAAACATCTTGCGCTTGCAGTCGCTCATCAACTAATAGCTGGCCGTTCTTTAACAGGTAATTCATACTAAGCCTCCTAATTGGTTGCCGCGAAGTACACTTTCGATCATTGCCATGCGCATAAAGACACCATTTTGCATTTGTTCAACAAATTTAGAGTGCGGACTTTCCACCAAAGCGCCATCTAGTTCAACACCGCGATTAATTGGTCCTGGATGCATGATGATGGCTTCTGGCTTCATCCGTGCTGCTCGTTCCAGTGTCAACCCATATTGCTGATGATAGGCTGCTGCATCAAATTCGGCATCGTTACTATGACGCTCGTGTTGCACCCGTAGCATCATCATGACATCAACTTGCGCCACTAAATCATCTAGCGGTAAATACTGACCGAAACGAGCAAATTGGTCATCATACCATGCTGCTGGCCCGGAGAAATAAACTTGTGCGCCTAATTTCTTTAGTACTTCCATATCAGAACGCGCCACTCGTGAGTGGTTTAGATCACCAACGATCGCTACCTTCAAGCCATTAAAGCCCCCAAAATTTTCGCTGATCGTCATCATATCAAGTAGACTTTGTGAAGGATGCTCCCCACTACCGTCACCGGCGTTGATCAAAGCGACTGGTAAAGCCGGCTGATTCAATAAAGCTTGATAATAGGCTGCTTGGGGATGCCGAATAACTAACAATCGCACGCCGACTGCTGCTAGCGTTAGGCAGGTATCGTACAAAGTTTCACCTTTGTTAACAGAACTAGCTTGGGGGTTGAAATCGACGACGGATAAACCAAGCCGCCGTTCAGCAATTTCAAAGCTAGTGTGCGTCCGCGTACTGTTTTCAAAAAATAAGTTAGCTGCATAAACGGGTTCAGTTAATTCAAGTTGGGTCCCGTGCTTAAATTCTTCGGCGCGGTGAATTAATGCGGTCACAGTGTTAACATCTAAATCGCGCATGGAAACTAATTCTGGTTGGCAAGTTAAAGGTTCAGCGATCATATTATTCCTCCGTTCTAATCTTCGTTACGTGCTTGTTTTGGTAAAATTAAGTTTAAAACGATTCCTAGTAAGGTGGCCAAGGCAACACCAGTCAGCTGGAACTGACCTAGTTGTAGATAGGCACCACCGATACCGATCACTAAGATCGTAGCCGCGATCATTAAGTTACGTTTCTGATCGAAGTCAATTTTATTATCAATTAAGATTCGTAACCCGTTAGCAGCAATGACACCGAACAGCAAGAAGCTGATGCCACCAATAACAGGACTGGGGATGCTCATGATCAGTGCGCTAAGCTTCCCAACAAAACCGAAGACCACTGCGAGAACTGCGGCACCAATGATGACAAAGACACTGTGGACCTTGGTTATGGCTAAAACACCGATGTTTTCACCATAACTTGTTACTGGTGGGCCACCGATAAAACCAGCCACAATTGACGCCAAACCATCACCAGAAAGAGTTCGGTGTAAACCAGGATCCTTGAAGAAGTCACGACCAGTTAATTGATCCAACACCATAATATGTCCCATATGTTCCGTCATGGTGACAAAGGCAATCGGCGCCATACCAAGAATAGCGCCCCAGTAAAATCCTGGTTGATAATTAACAAAAGGAACCTCGAAAGCCGGCAAGGCGAACCAAGCCGCCTGCATAACTGGTGCGAAGTCGACTAAGCCAAAGAGCACAGCAACCAAGTAACCACCGACGATGCCCAGCAAAATTGGAATCAGGCTGAGAAAACCTTTTAAAAACATATTGAAGAAAACCGTTAAGCCTAAAGTGATCAAAGCAACAATGAAAAATTTAATGTCATAATGGCTGTTATTCATCATCGCGTCATTTGCGGCGCTACCAGCTAGCGATAAGCCGATCACCATTACTACCGGCCCGACGACGATCGGCGGTAAAACTTTATCGATCCAAGCCGAACCGATTTTGCTGATGATCAAAGCAACAATTAGGTAAACGACCCCCACCGCGATACTGCCTTGGGCAATGGCTGGATAACCTTGCGTTTTCATCAACGCCTGCATGGCCACAATAAAGGCAAAGCTAGATCCTAGATAGGCGGGAATTTTGCCTTTAGTCATTAGGATATAGATGATGGTACCGATACCTGAACTTAGAATCGCAATCCCGGGATTTAAACCCACTAGTATTGGAACTAAGACGGTTGAACCAAACATGGCGAATAAGTGCTGCAGTGATAGGCCAAACCATTGTAGCGGCGCTGGTCGATCACCAATATCTAAAACTACATTATTTTTTTTATGTTCTGTCTGCATGACAATAACCCCCTACATTTCTATAAAAAAAGCGCGCATTTTGCTAATGCCAGCAAAATGCGCGTTTGGTGGGTATACAAAGCAACCCAGTAAACCATTTTGCTCTCTCTGGAGACAATTAAATCGTTTTTTGGTTAATCCATTTTTTGGATCAGTATGCTATCATGCTGATCAAGTTCTTCGACGGCTACTTTGATCTGCTCATGTAGTGATGTCGGAATGTTTTTACCAACAAAGTCAGCCCGAATCGGTAATTCACGATGACCGCGATCAACTAAAACTGCCAGCGAAATCTTTTGTGGCCGACCGATCGTCATTAGCGCGTCTAACGCAGCCCGCACCGTACGGCCAGTAAACAGAACGTCATCGATCAAGATCACGTGCTTATCTTCAATTGTCACCGGAATATCCGACCCATTAACAGTTGGTTCATCTTGACCCGGTTGGTGCAGGTCATCACGATAAAGTGTAATGTCTAACTCGCCAACTGGGACAGTGAGTCCTTCCAATTGTTTCATTCGTTCAGCAATCCGCCGAGCTAAATAAATACCCCGCGTTTTAATGCCGATCAAAACTAGGTCATCAGTGCCTTTGCTCTGCTCAATGATCTCATAAGTAATCCGCGTTAAAGCGCGTTTCATAGTTACGCCATCAACAACTTCTTTATCCATTAACAATTCCGCCTTTCTGCACTACTTCACTGTAGTAGTCAGTTATCCATCAAGTCTGCTAATCATTTTATTGATGCTTATGGTCAAGTTCAGCCATGAGTATGTGGGTACAAAAAAATCCCCTTGTCCGCGCGACAAGAGGATTCACTAAAATCAGGTTAGATTCCGCCCTAATTTAATATCACCTTACTAGCCTCACGGGACTAATTTTAAAGGATCTCGATTCATTTATTAACTTTAATATACTGAATTTAGGCTTAACTGTCAAGCCGCTTTCGTAAATTCGTTAGCGCTTTTTCAAAAATTGGTGGTACTGGTGCAGTGAATGTCATTTGTTCACCTGTTCGTGGATGTTTAAAGCCTAATAAAGCAGCATGTAAAAATTGACCCTGACCTTTTAACGTTTTTTTAGGACCATATAATGGATCGCCAGCCACTGGATGACCAATATATTGTAAGTGGACGCGAATTTGGTGGGTACGGCCAGTTTCTAGGATACATTTGATCAACGTATATTCATTGAAACGTTCCAAAACTTCAAAATGCGTGACCGCATGTTTACCACCGGCGACCACTGCCTGCTTCTTACGATCATTCTTAGCGCGTGCAAGCGGCGCGTTGATCGTTCCCTTATCTTCCTTGATGTTGCCATGTACTAGGGCTAAATACTCACGTTGGCTGGTTTTAGCTTTTAATTGCGCCGCTAAACTAAGGTGGGCTTGATCATTTTTAGCTACCATCAACAAACCTGAAGTATCTTTATCGATGCGATGCACGATGCCAGGGCGAATAACGCCGTTGATTGTTGATAGCGGACTATGAAACAACAAGGCGTTAACTAATGTATCTTGTGCATGACCTGGTGCGGGGTGGACCACCATTCCTTGTGGTTTATTGACGACGATCACATCGTCATCTTCATAAACAATAGTCAACGGAATATTTTGTGGTTGAACATCTAACGCAGTTGGTGCTGGCACGGTTACCGTGATCTGATCACCAGCCACCACCGCATATTTGGCCTTTTCGATTTTACCATTGACTTGTACGTTATCCGTTTTGATCAATTGTTGAACTTGGGCCCGTGATAACTGTTCAAAATAACTGCTGATCACCTTGTCTAACCGGCCGTTCTCGTCAGTTATGGTCATTGCTAAATTTTCTGCTTGCATACATTACTCCTTCTCATCTGCGAAAAAAATTAAATAAATAAACACTAATATAACGCCGATGGTTAATGCACTATCCGCTAAATTAAAAATCGGAAAGTTAATGAAGTCTAGCTGCAGCATATCGACTACATAACCAAAACGTAAACGATCAATAAAATTACCTAACGCTCCGGCAATCATAAAACTTAAACCTAGCGCGTATAAACGTTGTTCATGGCGTGCTTTAAATAATAAATAAGCCAATACCAAGATAACTAGTGGCGTTAAAATCAAGAAAAAAAGTTGTTTGCCTTCTAGAATACTCCAGGCAGCACCGTTATTCCGTAAATAAGTTAACGATAACAAGTTAGGAATCAGGTTTTGGACCTGTTGCAACGCTAAATGTGTGGTGATCCAAGACTTTAGTAATTGATCGCAACCAACGACTACCGCCATTAAAATTAAATAAAGCAAAGATTGGCCTACTTTCTACAATAATTGTTTAAAATGAGCTAAATCGGCCTCTAAGTCAACTTGTAATTGGCGATTATAGAAAACGGCCGCGGGATGAAAAGTCGGTAACACACGATAAATTCGTTCAGTCGGAACAAACTTATTGCGTGTATTGTCGTATCGCTGAATTGGTCCAGTAAATAATTGGCCATGGACTGCTCCAACTTGATAATTTTTGCCCAATAAACGTTTTAGCCCCACATTACCAATAGTTAAAATTAAATCAGTCGCTAAATGAGCTAACTCATAATCAAGTAAAAAAGCCTGGCTAATCAATTCGCGTTGTGTTGGTGGTCGATTATCTTTTTTCTGATAGGTTTGGCCAGTGCGCTTGGCTGTTTTAGTCACGATCCGAAACGGCCGGCTATGATAAGCACTAGTAATAAATATATCAGCGCGCGTCACCTCTAATTTAGTCAACGATTTATCCAGCTCAACCCCAGCGCGACCAGTAAATGGTTGCTGCACAGCTAACTCTGTTTCACCAGGGGCTTCACCGACCAAAATAAAGTGCGGCGTTAAGTTACCATTACCAGGGACGAAGCCTTCAACATTACCTTGTATCGTTTGCTGACCACGAGTAATTAGTGCTGCGGGTAAAATAGCGGGCATTAGAACAAGCCAGTAATTGTACCGTCCGCCGCTACATCCATATTTAAGGCTGCTGGTTTTTTAGGTAGCCCCGGCATTGTTAAAACATTACCGGTTAAGGCAACCAAGAAACCAGCGCCTAAATCAGGTACAAATTCACGAATTGTGATCGTAAAGTCAGTTGGTGCCCCTAATTGCTTAGGATCATCACTAAAGGAATACTGAGTTTTAGCCATGCAGATCGGTAATTTATCCCAACCATTGGCCACAAAAGTCTGCATTTGCCGTTTGGCTTTAGTGGAAAATTCCACTGCTTGACCACCATAAATCTTCTGTACGATCGTTGTCACTTTATCAGTGATCGAAGCTTGGTTGTCATATAGTGGCCGGTAATCAACAGTTGTTTGCATTGAAGCCAGCACTGCGTTAGCCAAATCGATCCCGCCGGCACCACCATTGGCCCAAACTTTTGTATCGATTGCTTGTACGTTCAATTCAGCACATAAATTTTGTAATGCAGTTACTTCAGCAGCCGTATCAGAAACAAAGTGGTTGATTGACACAGTCACTGGTAAGCCATATTGCTGCATATTTTTAATATGACGCTTCAAATTGACAAAACCTGCCGTTAATGCGGCAACATTTTCGGTTTTTAAATCGGCTAGTGCCACGCCACCGTTGTATTTTAGCGCACGAATCGTTGCGACTAAAACCACTGCATCGGGGTGTTTACCTAACTGTGGGACCTTAATATCTAAAAACTTCTCAGCGCCTAAGTCAGCACCAAAACCAGCCTCAGTAACTGTATAATCAGCTAGCTTTAGCGCCGCAGTTGTTGCTAAAATACTATTACAACCATGGGCAATATTAGCAAATGGCCCGCCATGAATAAAGGTTGGTGTGTGTTCTAACGTTTGCACTAAATTGGGTTTTAGGGCGTCCTTTAACAACATAGTAATCGCACCTTGAACTTTCAAGTCAGCTACGGTCACTGGTTGTTTTTGGTCATTATCACCGATAACAATCCGGGCAATCCGGGCTTTCAGATCGGTAATGCTGGTAGCCAAACATAAAATAGCCATTAATTCGCTGGCAACGGTAATATTAAATCCATCTTCGCGTGGTACCCCCTGGAAAGGCCCGCCGAGACCGATAACTACATTACGTAGCGCACGATCATTGATATCCAGTGCCCGTTTCCAAGTGATGCGGCGCTGATCAATATGTAACTCGTTACCTTGTTGAATATGGTTATCAATTAATGCAGCTAACGTATTATTAGCGCTAGTCAACGCATGCATATCCCCAGTAAAGTGTAAATTAATATCTTCCATTGGGACGACCTGCGCATAGCCACCACCGGTTGCACCACCTTTGATCCCCATTACTGGACCTAAAGAAGGTTCGCGCAGTGCAATGATCGTTTGTTTATTCAGCCGATTAAGCGCGTCTCCCAACCCAATCGTCACTGTTGATTTACCTTCGCCAGCTGGGGTCGGGTTAATTGAGGTTACTAAAATTAATTTATGCTCTTGCGGCAAAGTACGTTGGTCCAACGCAGCTAATTTGACCTTAGCTTTATATTCACCATATTGTTCAATATCATGTTGGCCTAAGCCGATTTGTGCTGCAATCGTTTGAATGGGCTTGATCTCACTTTGCTCATTTTGTTGTGCAATTTCAATATCAGACAAACAAAACACCCCTTAAATTAATTTTAGTTAGCAATCATTCGCAGGTCGATCATTTTGCGATAGCATTAGTATACCGTGTTTTATGGCTGGCGTGAAGTCGCGGTCGTCCGTAATTCGTCTAAGGCGGCAACTAATTTTTGTTTTTGGTTCTTAGTCATTAAAA
Source organism: Loigolactobacillus zhaoyuanensis (assembly GCF_003946385.1). Lineage (GTDB taxonomy): Bacteria > Bacillota > Bacilli > Lactobacillales > Lactobacillaceae > Loigolactobacillus > Loigolactobacillus zhaoyuanensis. Next base: position 7,450 of record NZ_RHOE01000043.1, on the reverse strand, counting down.
TAGTGACATGTGGCAAACGGGTGAGCTCAAAGCGTACACCATGTGTGGTTACAACGACATGCTGTAATTCATTAAATTTAATGCTTCGGTTATGTCGTGGTAATATTTGTTGTAAAATCAAACTAGAATTTTCTGTATCCAAAGTTAAGCGCCGCCGGAAAACACCGAGTGCCGCAATCACTAAAAATAAAATAAAAGTGACAATTGTAAACCATTGAATGGTCGTGATCTCTAGCCAGCCAGTACCACTAACAAACAAAATAACGAAAGTCCACGACCAAAAAATGATGCTAGAATATAGATTAGGTTGATAATAAAAAGAGCGTTGCATTTTGTCACCTCATTAAAATAATAAAGCCGGCATATTGTGCCGTCCTTTTGTTGCTTATTACAATACTACATTTTTCTAGATATGAAATATAGGAGGAAGTTGAGCCATGATCATTCTTGCCACTGACGCCGCCACTAAAGGTTCACCGGGGCCAAGCGCTGCTGGGGCAGTGATCAGCTATAGCCAGCAACGACTACAATTAAAGCAAGTACTGCCAGAAATGGATAATCATCACGCCGAATTTGCAGCTGTCCTATTTGGTTTACACGCCCTACACGAACGTGGTTTAACCCATGAGACACTTGAATTACGAACCGATAGCAAGCTAGTTTACACTAGTTTAGAAAAAGGTTACGCGAAGCATTTTCAGGTTGAAGTCGATCAAATTTTAGCGTTGGAACGTAGCTTTCCACTAGTCTTGCATGTGTGGGAGCCCGATCACCAGCATCGTGGTCCACATATGCTGGCACAGCAAGCGCTCTTTAACCAATTAAACACAAAAAAATAGCTGAATCAAGTCTGATTCAGCTATTTTGGTAAATTTATTAATTATTTTAGTACGCGGAAACGTGATTCATTATCCATGTATTCTTTTTCGCCAGCTGGTGCTTCAATCGAACCAAAAGGCATCTGTGCGCGTAAACGCCAGTTAGCTGGGATTTCAAACGCTTCATGAACCAGCTCATCAACGATTGGATTGTAATGCTGCAAGCTTGCTCCAATACCATTCTCAGCTAATGCAGTCCAAACTGATAATTGAGCGTTACCTTGTGCTTGTTCTGCCCAATCCGCAAAGTTATCGGCGTATAATTCAAATTGCTGTTCCTGATTACGAACGATGTCTTCATCAGTGAAGTACATGATCGTGCCAAAACCAGCTTTAAAGCTAGCAATTTTTGCTTTAGTGCCCTCATATACAGCTTCCGTTGGTACTTCAGTTTTCAAACGTTTAACGACGATGTCCCATAACTGGTCGTGATGATCACCAAACAAAACAATTGCACGCGTTGTTTGACCGTTAAAAGCAGTTGGTGCTTCGCGGACAACATCTTTAACTAAGTTAGCAATTTCATCTTGTGAGGCGGCAACATTCTTACCTAAAGCGTAGATCGAACGGCGTTGTTTTAATAAATCAAGTACAGTTGTTTTCATATGTGAGTGACACTCCTTATTGGTTGATGTTTTATAGTTTAACAGCTTACTTTTAGTAAGTCAACTTTTATGCTAAATAAAAAACGTTACTGTTTAGAGTAACGTTTTAGCCTTATTTTAGGAAGTTCAGCAGATGGTTTAATTTTGGGTTTTGTTTTTTTAAGTTGTAAGTTAAAGTAACTTTTTTATTTAGTTACCTTACCGTTGCTAGTGCTCACGTTTACCCCAATATTGGAATAAATCGACGCGCAAGGCCCCATTATATAATTTCCGGCGTTTCGTAGATTTTTCGCCGTAATAATTTTCAAATTCCAGATCACTGGTTAAGATATATTTACTCCAGCTAGTCATTGGCCGATAAACGTCACCCATTTGCTCGTAAAGTTGTTCAACGCTGCTAGCATCACTTAAACGTTCACCGTAAGGCGGGTTGGCAACGATCACGCCGTTTTTCTTGTCAGTCCGGAAGTCTTTGACTGCTAACTGCTTAAAGTCGATATCCCGCAGTACGCCAGCTTCATTAGCGTTAAGTTTAGCAATATCGATCATGCTACCGTCAATATCGGCACCCATAATATCTAATACAATATCTTCCCGCCGAGCTGCAGCAGCTTCCGCCCGTTGTTCAGCCACTAGATCAGCGCTGACCCAATCCCAGTCTTCAAATGAAAAGGCCCGCTTTAACCCAGGAGCAATATTTAAACCCTTCAACGCCGCTTCGATTGGGATCGTGCCTGATCCACAAACTGGATCTAAGAACGGCATATCAGTATGCCAATTAGTGATTGCAACTAAAGCTGCCGCCATATTTTCTTTTAAAGGCGCATCGCCTTTTTCGACCCGGTAACCGCGTTTGAACAAGCTTGGTCCAGTTGTATCTAAAGTCAGCATAACGTGGTCCTTCAGAATACTAACTTCTAAGGCAAATAACGCTCCCGTTTCTGGTAAACGACCACGACGATGATACACGTCACTTAACTTCTCGACAACTGCTTTTTTTGCTAAGCGTTGGACATCAGGGACACTATATAGTTTTGATTTGATCGAGCGCCCCGCCATGGGAAACTCTGCGTCTAGTGGCAAATACTCATCCCATGGTAGTGCCTTGACCTGTTCAAATAAATCATCGAAGGTAAAGGCGTCAAACTCACCAACCACGATCTTGATCCGATCAGCGGTGCGTAACCACAGATTTGTGCGAATGATATCCTTTATATCCCCTGTAAAGCGAATCCGACCATTCTCCGTTTGGCCTTTGTAACCTAATGTTTTCAATTCATTGGCGGCTAAAGCTTCGATGCCACTCGCCGTGGTGGCAATTAAATTGTACGTTGTCATGTTATCTCCTCATTTACGATTTATTATTTAATATTTTATTATAAACGTATTTAAAAAGGCAACTGCTTATGCCTGTTTAAACGCTCGCTCTCAAAAAAAAGACCCTCCACCGAAATGAAGGGTCTCCTGATAAGGTGTAAACCTCTGTAAGCCATGTTTTGTCTCGCTGAATGGCTCAGGAACACAATCAGCGAGGGCAATCATCTATCTACAGATACTAGATCTGTTTCTATGCGTCGTTCATTTCCATACATAGAACGCCCCTACCATAAGTTTGGGTTACTCGCTCGCGGGGTTTACCCGTTCCAAACAGTTTGTTTCCAAACTGTATCGTCACTGTGGCACTTTTCAGGATAGTAGCTGCATAGATTGCTCCTTAGCAACGTTCTCCGCCGTTACTGGTTACCCAGTACCTTAGCTTATTGGGCTAAGCACGATCACTACAAGCATCGCAGCTTGTGCGGGCATGGACTTTCCTCAGTCTGCAAAAGCAGACCGCGATCACCCGAAGTTTACACCGGTTAATTAACTATTTAACTTGCGTGGCCCATCTTGGTTGCTATCATCTAGCTTTGCACCAAAAACATGGCGTTCCAAGTTAGACAAACGCTTCAAGATATCAAAGTTAGTTACCGTTGGATTAGGTTGCGCGCTTTGAACATTCTTGTTCACCGTAACCTGTTTGGTTAACTCATCGTTACGTGATCGTAAGCGCTGATTATTTCCCGACAAATCATCTACTCGGGCATCATAAGCCTCATAGTCCTTGATCACTTGATCTAAGAATTCGTCAACCTCAGCAGGATCATATCCCCGCATCTTAGTTTTGAATTCTTTCTGGAGGATATCCTGAGTTGTAAAATTTAAATTATCCATTTCAATACACCTCATTGCACATTGTCATTGCTATGACTGATAATAGTATAGCAAAGTTTAATCCGCTTGAAAACCATTTTCTTGCTCTTCTTGATAATTATTTGCTGTATCCTGCAAATTATCGAAATCAATTAAGCTTAATGCGTAATCATGCTTTTGTTGATAACGCCGAATTGCATCGACGGTAAAGTGAGTTTTTCCCGGCGCTGTATCATCATATAACACTAATGCACCATCTGTGTGCTTCAACATGAATTCTTGATAATTTCTTAATTGTTTCGGTGAATGATAGGGCTTATCACTGACCGCAGCAGAAAAATCGACCTGACCTTGCAGCGCCACTAACGCCGTTTGGTTGGCTTCGTTCCAATTTTTACCAAAATCAGCAAACGGCAACATTAAGGCGGTCTGTAATTCCGGATAATCTTTTTTTAAAGTTGTCGCCACTTCTAGGCTCCATTGTTCCGTACCTAACTGACCGCCACTGATCACCCAGTCCAATCCTTGATCAAACTGTGCAATCAATTCTGCTTGCAAAGCAGCTTTAATAATTTTTAACTTTGGTTCATTGGCGCTGAAAACGCCGAGTTCATAACTACGGTAACCTGTTACCCACAGCCGCATAGGCATCCCTTCTTAATTTTATTTCAAAAAAACGCAAGTAATTGCTATAATAAGGGCTTAGGAGTGTGATCATATGCCGTTTCATTATCCAAATGGCAACCTCTACCACAATGATGCCAAAGCGCAGCCAAAAAAGCAAATGGCGCGCAGCCATACTCGTTTCGATAATCGCGGTATGTCATTGGAAGAGGAAATTAATGACAGTAATCAGTTTTATCGTGCACGCGACATTGCCGTTATCTATAAAAAACCGATCCCATTACAAATCGTTAAGGTCGATTATCCCAAGCGTAGCGCCGCAGTGATCAAAGAAGCTTACTTTCGCCAACCATCGACCACCGATTATAATGGTGTTTACCAAGGTCATTACCTTGACTTTGAGGCTAAAGAAACGAAAAATAAAGCTAGCTTCCCATTAAAAAACTTTCACGAGCACCAAATTGAACACATGCGCCATTGTTTGCGACAAGCGGGGATCTGTTTTGTGATCATGCGTTTTGTAAGTTTAGATCGTCTGTTCGTCTACCCAGCTTCACCGCTGATCACTTATTGGGATCAACAGATTAAGGGTGGTCGTAAGTCAATCCCACTGACCGAGATCGAAACTGCTGGTTTTGAAGTTCACTATGCCTTAAAACCGCGTATTCCATACCTCGCTGCAATCGATCGTTTAATTGCAACGTTAACCATCAATAAAGGAGATCATCATGGCCAATAATTCCAACCAATCACGTGTTGCGCGTCATAAAACAACCGCTAAAAAACCAAAAAGAAAGCATCCCATTCGCCGTGTTTTTTTATGGCTACTTGGTATTTTTATTCTTGCCTTACTGGCGGGTGGCGGTCTGTTCACCTACTACGCGATGAGTGCACCAAAAGTAACTCAAGCGCAACTGGCGAGTAAATCATCGTCGGTCATTTACGATAGTACCGGTGCTAAGATTCGCACCTTAGGCCTAGAAAATCGTAGCTATGCTTCTGGTAATTCGATTCCGCAAACCTTAAAAGATGCGATCGTCTCCACCGAAGATCGCCGTTTCTATTCCAATTTCGGGATCGACCCTGTCCGTATATTGGGGGCTGCATTTTCTAATGCGAGTGGTAGTTCTGGCTTACAAGGTGGTAGTACCTTAACTCAGCAATTAATTAAATTATCGGTTTTTTCAACTAAAACATCCGATCAAACTTTAAAACGTAAAGCCCAAGAAGCTTGGTTAGCGGTTAAAGTCGATCGTTCTTACTCTAAAAATCAGATTCTTGAATTTTACATCAATAAAGTTTATCTAGCCAATGGTGTCTATGGTATGGGCACCGCTGCTGATTATTACTACGGTAAGTCATTGAAGGAATTGAATTTAGCACAACTGGCTTTACTGGCTGGTATGCCGCAAGCACCAAGCACTTATGATCCTTACGTTAATCCAACGGTTGCAAAGGATCGGCGCGATACTGTTTTAGAGTCAATGGTCGCTAACAAAAAAATCAGCAGTCAACAAGCTAAGCAGGCCGAAGCCGTACCAATCACCGACGGCCTAGTCAATCAAGCAGAACAAAAGAATACTGATACTGACAATGTGACTGACGCTTATATTAGCCAAGTCGTTGCCGAAGTTAAAAAGAAAACTGGCTTAAATCCATACACTGACGGCTTAAAGATTTATACGAATTTAAATCTTAAAGCGCAGCAAAGATTATATGATATCGTCAATACCGACAGCTACGTTGCTTTCCCTGATGATCTTTTACAAACTGGAGTCACGATGACCGACGTTAAAACAGGGAAAGTCACCGCTATGATCGGTGGCCGTAAAACCGGCAATGTTCAATTCGGTTTAAATCGTGCAGTGCAAACCACCCGCAGTAGTGGCTCAACGATTAAACCAATGCTCGATTACGGTCCCGCAATCGAATACTTGAATTATTCTACCTACCAACAAATGGATGATACTAAATACACCTATGCTGGGACATCAACTCAGTTATACGATTGGGACTTTAAGTATCTTGGCCGCATTTCGTTGCGGACAGCGTTAGCACAATCACGTAATGTTCCTGCAGTACGAACATTAGATAAAGTCGGTACCACTAAAGCAACCCAGTTTATCAAGGGATTAGGTGTGACCTTCTCCGAACCGCTTGAATTACAAAATGCCATCGGTGCGGATGTGTCCAGCCTCCAAGAAGCTGCAGGCTATGCTGCTTTTGCTAATGGCGGTACCTACTATAAGCCTTATTTAGTTAATAAAATTGATAAACCAGATGGGACCAGCGAAACCTTTGATCCTAATGGTAAGCGAGCAATGAAGTCCTCGACTGCTTATATGATCACGGATGTGCTTAAGGATGTTATCACTGACGGCACTGGTACCAACGCTCAGATCAGTGGCGTTTATCAAGCTGGTAAAACTGGGACCACTGATTATTCCAGCGATGAGCTTGCTAAAAGCACCACTGTTTCCAGTAGCATGTCAAAAGACTCTTGGTTCACAGGTTATTCCCGTGACTATGCGATTTCAGTTTGGACTGGTTATGACCAGCCACAACAGCACGGGTTGACCGCTACCGAGCAACAGATCGCCAGCAGCATTTACCGCGAATTGATGCAGTATACTAATACTGAAACCAATGCTACTAGTAAGAATTGGACCAAACCTAGTAGCGTGGTAGCTGCTAATATTCTTAAAGGCTCCAATCCTGCACAACTAGCAGCTAGTGGCGCTGCTAGTAGCCAGATCAGTCGCGAACTCTTTGTCCGCGGCACACAGCCGACAACTGTCGCTCGAAGTACAACTAGCAGTCGCTCGATCAGTAGTTCAAGCAGTAGCTTAGCCAGCAGCAGTTTCAGTTCATCGGTCAGTAGCGCCTCTAGCTCAGCTATTGAATCCTCTAGCCAAGCTAGTCAAGAAACTGCGACCAGTCAAAGCTCGGCTTCATCTGAGCCAACACAAAGTAGTTCACAATCCAGCGCTCAGCAATAAAAATGAAGTGCCTCATAATTGTTAGACAAAGAGTCTAATGATTGTGAGGTACTTTTTTCATGGTTAAATATAGCCCAGTTTTAAAAGCGCAAATTATCAGTGAACATCTAGACCATGATATCGGCGGTGCCGAGCTGGCCAGAAAATATTG
>NZ_RHOE01000042.1 GCF_003946385.1 Loigolactobacillus zhaoyuanensis | reverse complement strand
TGGGCGTGGTGTGATAGACTGTTCTTGCATCAAGACGAAAACTTCTTTCATTGTTTGTTGTAGGAACTTCAATGATACCTGAATTTTTCGTCTTGGTGTCTTTTTTTTACCATTTTGGCTGGGTGGCTAACTTAATTATAAAACGCGCGATTAATTTTTTTCGATAAAGCCATCAAAATCAAACTAAAAAGAACGCAAATCTGATTGCCATTATTCTGACTTTCATGATTTGCGCTCTAAGCTACCGAAAAAAATAACTTTTTATTGATGGTACATTTTAAACTCTAAAAACTTATCATTGTAGATACCAACCATCCGATTGCCCAGATCAGCGTAAACTTGCAATTTATCAAGCGTCGCGTTATCAGGATAGAATTGTTTATCGTCAGCAATCGACTTAGGTAACAATGCCTTAGCCGGTGTATTGGGTGTAGCGTACCCAACATATTCTGCATTTTGTGCGGCATTTTCTGGCTTTAGCATAAAGTTAAGGAATGCATAAATTGCTTTGTAATGCTTAGCTGTTTTGGGAATCACTAAATTGTCGAACCACAAGTTGCTGCCTTCGGTGGGTACAACATAATGCAAATGCGAATTATTCGCCATCATTTCTGTTGCTTCACCAGACCAAGTTACCGCCACGGCCGCTTCGTTTTGCGCCATGTACATTTTAATTTCATCAGCCACTACCGCTTTAACATTTGGCATCAAACCCTCCAACTTCAACTTTGCTTGTTCTAGCTCCGCTACGTTGGTGGTATTGACTGAATGTCCCTGTGCAATCAGTGCCATACCCATCATATCGCGAGCACTATCGACCAACATAATGTTATTGCGTAATTTAGGCGACCACAGATCATTCCAATGTTGGACTGTCTGACCGTTAACCAACTGATCGTTATAAATAATACCTAATGTCCCCCAAAAATAAGGGACTGAATAACGGTTGCCGGGATCAAATGATTGGTTACGAAAATGCGGATCTATATTGTCGAACCCGTGCAGACGCTTATAGTCAAGTGGCACCAATAAATTGGCTTTGTGCATTTTTTGGATCATATAATCTGAAGGAACCGCTAAATCATAGTTAGTACCACCCTGCTGAATTTTCGTAAACATGGCTTCATTACTATCAAAAGTTTCAACCTGAACTTTATAGCCCGTCTGTTTTTGAAATTTTTTCAGTAAGCTGGGGTCAATATAATCGCCCCAATTATATAAAGTTAACGTACCTTTACTGGTTGCGCCTTGTGACTGTTGTAACTGACTGCTACCAACGGCCAGCAGGGCACAAACGGCAATAATGGCTAAGGCAAAACTGACTAAACGTTTCATTTGATCAATCTCGCCTCCGTTCGATTGCGCCGCCGTGCTTTCTTGGAATTGTTATACTGCTCGATAAAATAGTAACCACCAATCAACAGTAGCGAGAACAGAAACATTAGCGCAGATAAAGCGTTGACTTCAAGACTGATACCTTGGCGGGCCCGAGCATAAATTTCCACTGATAAAGTTTCAAAACCATTACCAGTAACGAAGAAAGTCACAGCAAAATCATCTAATGAATAAGTGAACGCCATAAAATAACCAGTTAAAATACCTGGTGTGATAAACGGAAAAATCACGTGAGTCAGTACTTGAAAATTAGTTGCCCCTAGGTCGGTTGCTGCATCGATCAATGAATGATTCATTTCACTCAGCCGCGGTAAAACCATCAGTACAACGATTGGAATTGAAAAAGCAATATGGCTTAACAAAACCGAGCTAAAACCTAAACGTAGGCCTAAAAAAGTAAAGAAAATCAAAAAACTAGCCCCAATAATAACATCCGGTGAAACCATCAAAATATTATTTAACGATAAAATAGAATTTTTAAGCCAAACTTTTTTGATTCCATAAATCGCCAGCGCACCTAGCGTCCCAATTATCGTTGCAATTAACGATGACAGTAGCGCAATCAATAGTGTATCCAATACGATCTCAATCATCCGCGTATCAGCGAAAAGTTCAGCGTAATGCTGCCAAGAAAAGCCACTAAAATGTGTCATCGTGGTGCCTTGATTAAAAGAATAGAAAATCAAATAAAAAATCGGCGCATAGAGCAAAAGAAAAACTAGCCACAAATAAACATGACGCCAATCGTACCATTTACGTTTCATTTGCGCTGGCCCCCTTTTTTTCGTCGTTCACCGGTGACAAACATGATCACCACCATTGCGACGATCAAAACCACCCCAATGGTCGAACCCATACCCCAATTTTGCGTTACTAAGAAATGTTCTTCGATGGCCGTCCCTAAAGTGATCACTTTGTTACCGCCGATCAAGCGCGTCAACATGAAAAGCGATAAGGAAGGAATAAAAACAGCTTGGACGCCGGCTTTAACGCCATTTAAGGTCAAGGGAAAAATCACTTTGCTAAAAGTTTGCCAATTAGTCGCTCCTAGATCACGACTTGCATTGACCAATGATGGTTTCATTTCATCAATTGCGTTAAAAATCGGCAAGATCATAAACGGAATTTCGATATACGCTGCTACAAAAATAAAACTAGCCTTGGTAAATAGAATTTGTTGCGCGCCAAGACCAATAAATTCAAAGAAATGATTGGCGGCACCAGCTTGACTAAAAATACCAATAAATGCGTAAGCTTTCAGCAGTAGATTGATCCAAGTGGGTAAAATGATCAATAGCAACCACAACTGTTTATGCCGCGTTTGGCTCAACCAATAGGCCGTCGGATAGCTGATCAATAAAGTGACCACCGTAATAATGAACGCATACCAAATCGAATTAAACGTCATTCGCAAGTAGGTGCCCGAGCCAAAATAGGTCTGATAATTACTCAAGGTCAGCTGACCATTAATATCAAAAAATGATTGGTAGACGATCAACAACAACGGCGCGATCACAAATAGTAGTAGCCACAACACATACGGCACACTATAAAAGGTATTATACTTCTTCATCGTCGTCCCCCTCATAGCTTTCTAAGCGGGCATCGAATTCCTCCTCCGATTCACCAAAACGCATGACATGAATATCTTCCGGTTCAAAATAGATTCCGACTTGCTGACCGACAGCTGACTTTCGTACTGAATGAATCAGCCATTCATTACCTGCCGCATCATGACTCATAATTTCGTAAATATCGCCACGGAAAACTTGCGTGTCGACCGTAACCGCTAATTTACTTTTTTCAACAGTAGTCAAAACTAGATCTTCTGGCCGTAAAACGATCTCGACTGGCTCGTTGACCCGCATCCCTGCATCAGCACATTCAAATTGATGACCGACAAATTCAACTTGATAATCCGCCAGCATGCGCCCTTTCACGATATTACTTTCACCAATAAAATCAGCCACAAAATGGTTGATCGGCTCATCGTAAATATCTACTGGATCGCCTTGTTGTAGAATTTCACCATCACTCATCACAAAAATCTCATCACTCATGGCAAGTGCTTCACCTTGATCATGGGTGACAAATAAAAAGGTGATGCCCAACCGTTGTTGCAATTGCCGCAATTCAACTTGCATCGCAGTCCGTAATTTAGCATCCAACGCCGAAAGTGGTTCATCTAATAACAAAACTTCTGGCTCGTTGACGATTGCTCGGGCAATGGCGACTCGCTGTTGCTGGCCACCAGATAATTCACTAATTTCTCGATCATCATAACCGGTCAACCGCACCAGTCGTAATGCTTCTAAAACTTTTTCACGAATGACTTTCTTAGCCGTCTTTTTTAAAGCTAAACCGAAAGCCACATTATCGTACACATTTAAATGCGGAAAAAGCGCATAATCCTGAAAAACTGTGTTAACTTTGCGTTTATTTGCTGGTAGATCATTAATTTTTTGTCCTTTAAATTCGATGGTGCCAGCGCTGGCGTCAGTAAAGCCAGCTAAAATACGCAGAATTGTCGTCTTGCCACAACCCGATGGACCCAATAATGTATAAAATTTACCTTGTTCTAATTCAAAGTCAATTTGCTTTAACGCCATTGTTTCCCCATAACGTTTGTTTACACCACTGAATTTAATAATTGTATTGGCCAACTCAACTGTCACGCTCCTTTTACTTGCGAAAATTTAAATAATAAGGCCCCTAAATCGGTTAGTTTCACTTTGTGCAAGTGGATCGTGGCACTAAAATAGATTCTTTGATCCCGCTTTACACAGCACCACTAATTATAATCTAAGCCGTTGGATTTTTAAACTCTTTCTTAATTTGTAAATCATTCGTTTTTGATCAGGTTGGCGCTTATATTGATGCTAAAAGACAAGCTTGTCTAACCGTCATGGAAAGGGTTACAATTACAAGAGAAGTTTTGTTTAAAGTCGCCACACCACAAGCCAATAATTTAAAATTACTTAGGAGGCCCTTTGCATGAAATATCAAGCATTAGAATTACAACTCAACGACACCCAAGTCACGCCCACTTTTGTTGAGCAACAGTTACCTGAATTAGCCGCTGATCAAGTGACGGTCAAAGTTGCTTATTCCGATATTAACTATAAGGATGCACTGACCCTAAATTCTCGCAGCGGTGTTCTACGTCAATACCCACAGATTCCTGGGATCGACGCCGCCGGCACTGTTGTCGCTAGCAAAAGTACTGCCTTCAAAGTCGATCAAAAAGTACTGCTAACTGGCTTTGACTTTGGTATTAGCTGGCCTGGTGGTTACGCTGAATTCATTACCGTTCCAGCAGCCTGGCTAGTACCACTTCCACAAGAACTAAGTTTAGCCGATGCCATGTGGTATGGCACTGCTGGCTTTACGGCAGCATTATCAGTTCGCGCTTTACTAAAATACAACCTACCATTGGCCGCACCAATTTTGGTCACTGGCGCCACAGGCGGTGTCGGTGGTTGGGCAATGGCGATACTTCATCAACTCGGCTACTATAATTTAACCGCTGTATCACGTAATGTGGCGGCAACTGACTATTTGCAAACATTAGGCGCTAATAACGTGATCACACCCGCAGAATTAGCTGATCCACGGCAGCGACCATTACAGAAGCAAAAATTTGTTGGCGTCATTGACGCTGTTGGTGGCACCTTATTGACCGATATTCTACCGCAAGTCAGCTATAGTGGCATCGTCGCTCTTTCTGGCAATGCTGGCGGTAATAAATTGGCTGCTACAACGCTACCATTCATTCTCCGTGGCATTCGGTTACAGGGAATCGATTCAGTCAGCTATCCAACAGCTAAGCGTGCTGCAGTTTGGCAACAATTAGCCACTGACTTCAAGCCAACCCAAGCCCAATTATTGCAACAAAACACGGTTGAATTTAAACAATTACCAAACGCGCTGGCCACATTCTTAGCCGAAAAACATCATGGCCGCACCCTAGTCCGTATTTAACCAAAAAATAAGCAGCTCAGCAAAAATTGCTGAACTGCTTATTTTATTACTCGACATCTTCGCCCAGTAATAAAGCATTTTCTGAATAGTTAACGTATTGGCGTAATTTTGCTGCCAAAGCCCAAGAAATGTATCCTTGTTCCACCATACTTTGAATACCGCTACGTTCCGCAGCCAACGCTTTAAAACGTAACCCGCGCATTGCCCGATCGTAATCCGCGCGCCGCGAATGTTGCCCTGTTTGTTCACGATGTAAATGTTTAACCTGCTCGATGCGGTTCCGATAACTAACAATGATCTGATAGATCACTTGCCGGTTATAGTGCGCCGCCTTGGCTTCTGGCTGTTTTAAATAAGTGGATAAAGCCTTGATCCCACCTTTAGCGGTTTCTTTTTCAATATATAAGCGTTCATTATAGTAAGAACCGCCAAAATGGGCCCGCACAATTCGTAAGCGTATGTGACTAAACCAACTACCAAATCGATGTAAGCGTGTAAAAAAGTTAGACCGTTGTAACCGATGGGGCAGATTCTCTAGTAATTGCAATCGATTAGTTAAGTGCTTCTTAAATTGCAGATAATTACGTTCTTGAATTTGACCATCCCGCCACAACTGATCGAGAATATCGGTTTCCCCTTTGATTGCAACTCGGCGCAAAGTTAACTCTTCTTTTAAAAACGGCGCGATCTGATCTTCTGGTTGTGCGGCAGCTTGTAATCGACGAATTATTTCTTGATATTCAGTGATCAAATCATAAACCACTCGTTGATTTTCTGGTCGGCGTTCACTTTCCAAGCGATTAACCGCCAACCGTAGCGTATAGATCCGTGCTTCACTTTCTGATAGTTGTGAATCCGTCTTGGCAACCGCAGTCGTCGCATCAACATCACTATCGGCGGCAGGTTCAGCTCCACGTGTAGCAATTGAAACCCGCTGCCGCGTGAGTAACGGAATGAAGATCACCGCCATTAATAAGCTTAAAATGATCACCCCTGCAGCAATGAACAACATCAGTGCTCGTTCAGGGAAGGCTGCACCTGAAGCTAGCGTATAAGGTACCGATAAAACACCAGCCATGGTAATTGCGCCACGAACCCCAGTCAACCCCGATAAGATGGCGACACTAAGCCGTGGCCGGTGCTGGTTTTCCTTGTCCTTCAACCACTTAAAAGTGACATTAACTAAGGTCCATAAAACACGAATCAAGAAAATAACTAACCAAACTAACATAATATCGCAAATTGCGACTAATGTATTATCACTGGGATTTCGAATCGTCTGTGTCATCGCTAACGGTAATTCGATCCCTAAAATCAAAAAGACAACACCATTAAGCAAATAAATAGCAATATCCCAGGTCCGCTCGGTCACAATTTTTAACTCTGGTAAATATTCTAGCAGCGATGGCTGAGTGAAATTATACACGATCCCCGCACCAACTACAGCGATCACACCAGAGGCATGAAGTAATTCTTCGACAACTAAATAAATAATGAACGGCGTCACGATCTGCAACACGGTATGTAACACCACATCATTAATTCCTTGTTGTAGTATAAAAGTCCGCATTGCCTGAATCAGTGCCATTAGCACTATTCCTGCCAGTGCACCGACGATTGAAATATAGAAAAAATCACCCGCAGCCTGTTGCCATGAAAAAACACCAGTTACCGCTGCTGCGATTCCATATTTAAAACCGATCAGTCCGCTGGCATCATTGATCAAGCTTTCGCCACTAACTAAATGCAGCACGTTATTGGGCAGCTTAGCTTGTTTTGAGATCGACTGCACAGCCACTGGATCCGTTGGTGAAATAATTGCGGCTAAGGCAAAACTGGCGGCTAACGGTAGATCGGGTACCAAAAAATGAATAAACCAGCCACCTACCAACATAGTCACAAACACCAGAAAAATCGCATTCATAATAATTGGGCCACGTAACGCCCATAGTTCGCGCTTAGGAAAATGGCGACCATCATTAAATAGCAATGGCGCAATGAATAGCAACATGAACCAATCCGTCCGCAATGGAATCGTGACTTTAAAAACGACCGCTAATAATAAGCCGGCGGTAATTTGAATCAAACTTACGGGTAAAAAAGTTAAATAGTGACTAATAACATTGGAAATAAGTACCACACTGATCAACATAATGACGGCTTCTAATATGTTCATAGCACCAACTCCCTTAATCTGATTTTTGTTTATTGTACGTGGTGGCTTACTGTGGCTTTTTAACCTAAAAATCAACTAAATACAATGTGAAAAAAATGGATTTCGTTTATTTATCAATTGAAAATTGTCTAATTTAGCTTTTTTATGATTGAGAAAAAAGCTAAAACCACTTTTTCTCAATTCCTAATCGCTCATTTCAAAACTAGAAAAACAGCTGACCTTGCTACCAGCCAGCTGTTATCTATGCATCGATCAACTCTTCGCCGATAATGCGAACTTCAGGCTCTAAGGCAACACCGAATTGTTCAAAAACTACCGTTTGGACATAGCGGATCAATTGCATATAATCGGTTGCCGTTCCTTTGCCTAAATTGATCATAAAACCAGCATGCTTAGTCGAGATTTGGACGTCACCAATAATGTGACCTTGTAAACCAGCTTCATGAATCAATTTACCAGTGAAATACCCAGTTGGCCGCTTAAATACACTACCACAAGACGGATATTCCAATGGTTGTCTGGCTGAACGCCGCGCATTAAAATCAGCCATTTTAGCTTTGATCGTCGCCTCATCACCTGCAGCCAGCGCAAAAGTTGCCGCTAACACGATGCTATGATTTTCCTGGATAATACTGTGACGATAGGCAAAATGCAATGCAGCCCGGCTTAACTCAGTAACAGTACCGTCAGCTAATAATACGGTCACGGTTTGAACAGCGTTGCTTATTTCACCACCATAAGCGCCAGCATTCATAAACATGGCACCACCAACACTACCAGGAATACCAGCGGCAAACTCGATACCAGTCAAACCGGCATTTGCTGCTACAACGGTTGCATCGATCAGCTTAGCGCCCGCTTGCGCATAAACATTAGTGTCTTGAACTTTGATTGCAGCCATTGCTGTTAAAATCAAAACTAAACCGCGAATGCCACCATCTTTAACAATTAAATTACTGGCATTACCGATCACTGTTAATGGTAGGTGTTGTGCTTGTGCGTATTTCACCAACGTTTGGACTTCAGCGATACTTTTGGGGAAAGCTAGGATATCAGCCTTTCCACCAGTTTTGGTATAGGTGTAGCGGCTTAATGGCTCAGCTAACTTGATCTCGATTTGCGGAAATAATTCTACCAATGTTGGCTCTTTTTGCAACATGCTGGACGCATTCCTTTCTGAACTAAGACGTGACTAAAAATTATTTTTAAGTTTGCTTTATTGATTAATTCTAATTAAAAGCTAGGTGTCCCCTTGTACTACGCATTGATTCGTTAATTTATTTTAGCATGAAAAAAGTGCTTTTGATAGTCTACGTGCTTGAACATTAAGTCCCACGACTTACTGGTCACCCCTTTAGTTTCTCATCAATATTTTGTAGAATGAAGGAGATCAAGAAGTTAAACTGACTTTATTAAGGAGCGAATACTGTGAAATTTATTTCGTGGAACGTTAACGGTTTGCGGGCAGTCGTTAAAAAAAACTTTATGGAATTTTTTGAAGAACAAGATGCTGATTTTTTCTGTATACAAGAAACTAAATTACAAGCCGGCCAAATTGAATTGACCTTGCCGGGCTATCATCAATATTGGAACTATGCTGAACGCAAAGGCTATTCAGGAACTGCTATTTTCACCAAACATGAACCTTTGAGCGTAACTTATGGGCTAGGTGTGGCCGAACACGACCAAGAAGGCCGCTTGATCACTTTAGAATATCACGATTTCTATTTACTGACTTGTTATACACCTAACTCCCAAAATAAATTAAAACGTTTGGATTACCGGATGTCCTGGGAAGATGCTTTCCGTAGCTACATCAGTACTTTAAACCAAAAAAAGCCGATCATCTTCTGCGGTGACTTAAATGTCGCCCATGAACCGATCGATTTAAAAAATGATAAAACAAATCATAAAAATGCCGGTTTCTCTGATGAAGAACGCGCTAAGTTTAGCCAGTTATTAGCAGCGGGCTTCACCGATAGTTTCCGTTATTTCTACCCCGATCAAGTGACTTATTCTTGGTGGAGTTATCGTTTCAACGCACGGCAAAATAACGCTGGTTGGCGGATCGATTATTTTGTGACCTCTGATCAGCTGCAACCACAATTAGCCGATGCAGCTATTTTAACCGATGTTCTCGGTTCTGATCATTGCCCGGTACAACTGATTACTAAGCCAGAATTGCAAGCTTAGTTACTTTACAAATTTAGTCGGTATTCTTATACTAACGGCATTAACTTAATGAAATAGGTGAAAATAATGAACTTCGTGGCAATGGATTTTGAAACCGCCAATAGTAAACGCTATAGTGCCTGTTCACTGGCTTTGACCGTTGTCCGCAATGATCAAATTGTCGATGAATTTTATTCGTTGATCAAGCCGGATACGCCTTTTTTCTGGCGTAATACGCAGATCCATGGTATTCATGCTGAAGATGTGGCGGATGCACCTGACTTTCCAACTTTATGGCCGCATATCGCCCCGCTTTTCCAGCGCGATCGCTTAGTCATCGCCCATAATGCAACTTTTGATATCGGCGTGTTACGCAGTAGTCTAGAGCATTACCAACTGACAACACCGCAATATTTAGCGCTGGACACGGTACGCACTAGCCGCAAATTTTATCCTGAACTCAGTAATCATAAGCTCGATACGCTATGCCAAGAGCTCAACATCGAGTTAGAGCATCACCATAACGCCTTAGATGACAGCCGAGCTTGCGCCAATATTTTATTACACGAAGCCCAGCAATTTGGTCCCGAACAGTTGAAATCATTTGTTAAAGTGATTGCTTGATTGGTTACTAACGCTAGGTGTTGATTCAAATAAAGAACGTTGCCACTAGCTGGCAACGTTCTTTTTATTAGTCATGATCAATTAATAAGGCCATTTGAATCAGGGTTTGAAACCCAGCTTGCTCGTCATAGAAGCCGCGGGCCATTTGTCCTTCTACTTGAAAACCTAATTTTTGATATAGTTGATACGCTCGCTGATTACGTTGCTGGACAGTTAATTCTAGACGCCGCATCAATGGATTGGCCTGTGCCCAGGCTAGAACCTCTTCCAATAATGCGGTACCTAAGCCATAGCCCCAAAATTCATGCAAAAGCGCAATACCAACCTCACCAATATGCTGAATTTCTGGTGCTGAGCTGGCGGCTACTCGGGCAAAACCAACCAATTGATCACCCAATGCCGCAACTAATAATAGGTTATTGTCAGTCTGTAACAGCTGCGTCAATTGTTCAGTCTCAGCGGTAGCAGAACTCGCTAAATCGGTTGCATCGGCTAACAAAAAGGGAGTCTCCTGTTGTAATTGACGCAACAAAGTCAGCAGCTGTGCTGCATCAGTTGGCCGTACAATACGAATCGTTACTTCATTGCTCATAGGGCTACCGCCAATTGTGCCACTAAATTTTCATACTGCTGTCCTTGCGGCTTAAAAACTAATTGCCGCTGATTATCATCAACAGCTATCTTATTGATCGTGATCTGCAAATAGTCAGCCGGCCACTCTGATTCAATAAACTGCGGCCATTCCACGACGGAAACGCCGGTACCATTAAAATATTCTTCCAAGCCTAATTCATCCCCACCGCCATTTTCCAAGCGATAAACATCCATATGGTACAGTGGGATCCGCCCAGAAGTATATTCACGGATCAACGTAAAAGTGGGACTTTTGACATACTGCTGAATTCCTAGCGCAGTCGCTAAACCTTTAGTAAAGGTTGTTTTTCCTGCACCAAGGTCCCCTTTTAAGAAAATCACGCTACCAGGTTCCACTAACTGACCAATTTTTGCCCCAACGTTTTGCATTGCAGCATCACTGGTTACCGTGTATTGAAACATTTTGTCACGTCCTTGTTAAATTCATCTGATTTATTACAGTATAGCAAAAAAGCACGACACCGCGAAGGCATCGTGCTCAAATCAGTCTTAATCCATTAATGTCTGTGCTGCAGTGATGATGGCTAATTTGTAGACATCCTCTTCACTGGCACCACGAGATAAATCGGAAACTGGCTTGTTAAGGCCTTGTAATACGGGGCCAATTGCTTCAAAGCCACCAAAACGTTGAGCAATTTTGTAGCCGATATTACCTGATTGTAATTCTGGAAATACAAATACAGTGGCATTGCCAGCAACCTTAGAATTAGGTGCTTTTTGTTGCGCAACTGCTGGAACGAAGGCGGCGTCAAACTGCATTTCACCATCGATCTCGTAAGCTGGTGCGGAAGCTTGTGCCAGCTTAGTTGCTTCTTGAACTTTAGTAACAACGTCGGCTTTAGCGGAACCTTTAGTTGAAAAGCTTAACATCGCAACACGTGGTTTAATATCAAATAATTCTGCCGTTTTCGCTGAAGTGACTGCAATTTCAGCTAATTCAGCCGCACTAGGATCAATATTGATCGCACAATCAGAGAATAAATAGCGTTGTTCACCCTTTTGCATGATGAAAGCACCGCTAGTCCGACTGACACCAGGCTTCGTTTTAATAATCTGTAAAGCTGGCCGAACGGTATCCCCGGTTGGATGGATCGCACCAGAAACCATCCCATCAGCTAACCCTGTGTAAACCAGCATCGTACCAAAATAGTTGCCGTCTAACAACATTTTTTGTGCTTGTTCCGCCGTGTTCTTGCCCTTACGTCGCTCAACAAAAGCGGCCACCAAGTCAGCAAAGTTCGCTGCTGTTGCTGGATTAATAATTTCAATATCAGTTAAATCAAATTGATGAGCTGTAGCAACCTTTTCGATTTCAGCAGGGTCACCTAAAACGATTGAATGTAACAGATTATCGTGCTGTAATCGTACAGCTGCGCCGAGTACGCGAGCCTCCGCACCTTCAGGAAAAACGATCTTAATTTGCTTACCAGTAACTTTTGCAGTTAAACTTTCAAATAAATCCACAATTATACCTCCATTTCACTTAATACTTCGATGATACAACGCTTACATAAAAAAGAACAGCTTAATTTTTCAAGCTGTTGGGTCATCTGCTTCAACATGTGCTGGCAACCGCCAATCAATTGGTGTTTCACCAAATTTTTTCAAAGCAGTATTTGTTTGTGAAAATGGGCGTGAACCAAAAAATCCATGATAAGCCGAAAATGGGCTCGGATGTGCAGCCGTTAAAACCACGTTTTTGGTCTCATCGATCAGTCCACGTTTTGCTTTAGCTGCATTGCCCCATAAAATAAAAACAACTTTACCGCGCGCCGATAATTTTTCGATCGCTTTATCAGTCAATTGCTCCCAGCCCTTACCTTTATGTGAAAAGGCCTGGCCGCGGCGCACCGTCAATACCGAATTCAATAATAAAACGCCCTGATCGGCCCACGATTTCAAGTAACCATGGTCGACTGGCGGAATATCTAAATCAGCTTGTAATTCCTTATAAATATTTTGCAACGATGGCGGTAGTCGGACGCCTGGGCGAACCGCAAAACTAACGCCCATCCCTTGATTGGGGTTATGGTACGGATCTTGACCTAAAATCACCACCTTGACTTGACTAAATGGCGTCCATTCAAATGCAGTAAAAATATGGTACATATCTGGATAAACAGTTTGTGTCGCATATTCCTGCTTTAAAAACTGATGCAGCTGCGCATAATAAGCTTGCGCAAATTCAGGTGCCAAAACTTCCTGCCAATCATTATGGATCATCGTTTTCAATATCAACACCTCTACTTTACTGAATAGTTTACCGACTTTGCCAATAGATTGCCAGTCTCGTTTGCTCACTGGTTCGCTTATTCGTGCTATAGAATCAAAGCGCTAACGGTTTCGTCTCAACCATAAAATATGCTAAACTAAAGGCAACAGAAACGGAGGAAACTGCTGTGATCTCACTTATTGCATCCGATATGGATGGCACACTACTTAATGAAAAAATGACGGTACCACCAGAAAATGCTACTGCAATCAAAAAAGCGGCCCAAAAAGGGGTCAAATTTATTGTTGCCACTGGTCGTAGCTATGGTGAAGCTAAACCGTTGATCGAAAAAGTCGGCATCAAGGCCCCTATCATCGCGATGAATGGCGCACAAGTCTTCGATGAGCAAGGCCAGGTTATCAGCACCGTTAGTCTCCGTAAAACAGTTGTGCGCAAGATTTTTCATTTACTTAAGACTAAAGGGCTTTATTTTGAAGTCATGACTGATAAAGGAACGATTTCTGACAGTAAAATGCGCCGTATCCAAAGCGTTGCGGCATTACTGGTCGATCTTCAAACAACTGATAGTTTTAAAATTGCGGTTTCCTTAGCTTCAGCACGCTTAGAACTAATGAATATCACTTATGTTGATTCTTATGAACAATTATTAACGGATCCAGATATGACTATTCTTAAAATCATTGCTTTTAGTGCTGAAAAACAGAAAGTGCTTGATCCAATCGCTGAAGAATTAACTGCCCTTGGTGAACTTGCTATTACCGCTAGTTCAGCTAGTAATATTGAAATTAACCATATTAACGCTCAAAAGGGAGTAGCTCTGGAAACTTACGCTAATAGCCTAAATATCCCAATGACTCAGGTGATGGCGATCGGCGATAACTTAAACGATGCTTCCATGCTGCAAGCCGCCAGCGTCAGCTTTGCTATGGGCAACGCTACCGAAGAAATCAAACAGGTCGCTCGTTATTTGACCGCTACTAACGTTAACCACGGTGTTGGTCAAGCCATTCAGCGGGCAATATCTGAAAATTTGAGTTAGATCTTACCCTAATTTTAATTAGGCTGACCACTGTAACCGCGGGTATCTAAATACCAGCGCTAGCTCAAAGCAGGTCTGACTCGGTGACTGTTGACTAGCTACGAGAACCGTGTGTATTTTAATATGTTTCAAAAAGAGGTGAGGTTACTTGCTGCGTTTGTACATCAAGGAACAATTAATGGCGACTAAGGGTGTGCCGCTAATTGTTCGTGATGAAAAAAATAATCCCGTGTACTTGATCACCGGTCGTTGGGGCATTCGCCAAGACGCCTTCACTTTGTATACGATCGATGGGCGCTACGTGGCCGAAATCAAACAAACAACGCTTGGTTTATTTCCCCGCTTCGATCTTTATTTGGGAAAAGAAAAAGTTGGCACAGTTAAGAAAATGTATGGCGTCTGGCACCAATTCCAATTTGTCAGTGACCTAAACTGGATCATTATGGGTGATTTTATGAATCATCATTATAAAATCTACCACCGCACCGAAACACTGTTAGTGTTTGATAAAGCAATTATGGCTGATGGTGATTATTACGAATTAGCGATCACGCACGCACAAGATGCCCCGCTTTGCCTGCTGCTCAGCTTAGTTTTAGATCATTGGTCTGTTCGCCGCGACAAATCACAGTTGAAACGCGGCGTCGCCAACCCAATTTATGATATTTAAAAAAGTTACGCATCAGCTCATAAAAATAGCTGCTGCGTAACTTTTTTATTCAGAACAACTTCATAAACGAATTTATTTCGCGCCAATTGCTTGTTTAGACTTCTAACTGCATATGTTCGTAGTCATGACCAGCCAAATTCACATGGCCGACCACTTGGTAGCCCATCTTGCTATATAACTTTTTTGCATTTGGATTAACGAGATCCACATTAAGTCCCACCTTAGTCAGACCTTGTTGCCGGGCAACTTTCGGGACCGCAGCTAGCAATTCACTACCAATACCCTGATGCTGATGTGCAGTAGCAACGGATAAAGTATCCAAATACCATTCCTGCGGATAAGCTTCTTTATCAGCAAATATCTTATCATCAGCAGCAACACCTAGCTGGGGCAAAAATGGTTGCAAGGCATCATCGATATGTGCTTCCGCAGTTTCTGGGTATCCAAAAGCCACTCCCACTACTTTACCCTCCCGTTCGTTGACTAAGCCACGCCGATAACTGTAACGATAATCCTCAGTCTGATAGGCTTGCGCCAATACTTTGAAAAAAGTAGCTTGATCAACATGATCCAAAAATGGCAATTCCATTTCTTCAAGTACAATGTTGATGATCGGTACCACTGCAGCTGCATCGCTTTTTTTAGCAGGTCGAATCATAAATTTAACTTCCTTCCTAAAGAACGTTTTACTAAAGTCTACGTTAAGCTAACAAAACTGTCAAAAATAGCCCTATTTTTTGTGTTGATTTCATAGTCAGTAACTATTTTTTATGTTATATTAAATAACATGAATCTATGTTATCTAATATAACATCATTTTTTTAGGGGGATCATCATGCGAAAAAAATTGATTTGGTTTGCGCTACTTTGTTCAACTGTTTTCGGCGCACTATTGGCAACTAATTCAGCTAGCCAAGCTGCAGAAAAAACTTATACGATCGGTACTGATATTACATATGCTCCCTTCGATTTTCAAGGTGCTAATGGTCAATATACGGGGATCGATATTGATCTAATTAAAGCCATTGCTAAAGCTGAGAATATTAAAATCCAACTTAAACCAGTGGGCTTCAATGCTGCTGTTCAAGCGGTTGAAGCTAACCAGATGGACGGTGTGATCGCTGGGATGACCATTACCAACGAGCGGAAACAACAATTTGATTTCTCTGATCCTTACTACTACGCCGGCGAAGTTATGGCGGTAACTAAGGATAGTAAAATCAAGTCATTCAAGGATCTACGTGGCAAGCACGTGGCTTTAAAAGTCGGCACGCAAGGTGCAGCCTATGCTAAATCAATTCAAAAAAAGTATGGCTTCACGATCACTGAATTTGATCAATCCAATGATATGTATAACGATGTAGTCACCGGCAATTCAGCGGCAGCATTCGAGGATTATCCAGTAATGGCCTACGGAATTCAAAACGGGATCGATTTAAAAATCGTCACCAAGCCAGCAGCTGGCGGTAACTATGCCTTCGCCGTTAAAAAAGGTGAAAATCCAGAATTACTAACTAAATTCAACAAGGGTTTGAAAACCTTAAAAAAGAATGGCCAGTATGACAAAATCATTGCGAAGTATTTAGGCAAAGATAGTGTAGCCAAAGCCACCGCTACTGCAAAAAAACAAGATAACAGTCTCTGGGGCTTGGTGAAGCAAAATCATAGTGCCCTGCTCAGTGGCTTGTTACAGACACTTTACCTAACAGTGATCTCAATTATTCTCGCCACAATATTAGGTGTAATTTTCGGTTTAATGCAAGTCGTGCCAGCTAAATGGGCGAATTGGACTTCTAGCACATTGATCTATATTTTCCGTGGCATGCCGCTACTAGTTTTAGCCTTATTCATCTATATCGGCGTACCTAACTTAACTGGTAACAAAATCTCCGCCTTTATCGCTGGGATCATCACCTTGACCCTTAATGAAGGCGCCTATACCGCTGCCTTTGTCAGTGGTGGGATTCGTGCCGTTGATCGTGGTCAAATGGAAGCCGCTCGTAGTTTAGGCTTACCTTATGGCAAAGCCATGTGGCGCGTCATTCTCCCGCAAGGGGTCAAAATTATGATTCCATCCTTTATTAATCAATTTATCATTACTTTAAAGGACACCTCGATTTTATCGGTGATCGGTATTCTTGAATTGACCCAAACTGGTAAAATTATTATTGCCCGTAATCTTCAAGGCTTCAAGGTTTGGACCATCGTCGCAATTATGTATATCGTGATCATCACCTTACTAACTTGGCTATCCAAAGCCGTTGAAAGGAGAATAAACAAATGAGTGCTGCAGAAAATAATCGAGTGATCGTCACTGACCTCGTTAAAAATTATGGTAGTAACGAAGTCTTAAAAGGGTTAAACCTAACTGTAAAAAATAATGAAGTGGTTTGCATGATCGGTCCTTCTGGCTCCGGTAAAAGTACCTTTCTCCGTTGTCTCAATAAATTAGAGGATCCAACTAAGGGTAAAATTGTAATCGATGGTTACGATATTTCTGATTCCAAAACGAACATGAATAAAGTCCGCGAAGGTATCGGCATGGTTTTCCAGCATTTTAATTTATTCCCTAATCTAACTGTGTTAGAAAACGTAATGTTAGCACCAGTTGAACTTAAAAAAGCTGATAAGGCTGTCGCTGAAAAAGAGGCACGGGCGCTGCTAGTTGATGTTGGTTTAGCTGAAAAAGCAGATGCTTACCCTGCTTCTCTATCCGGTGGGCAAGAACAGCGTGTAGCCATCGCTCGTGCCCTAGCAATGCATCCTGACATCATGCTGTTCGACGAACCCACTTCTGCGCTTGATCCAGAAATGGTCGGTGACGTACTTGATGTTATGAAAAAGCTGGCTAAGCAAGGAATGACGATGATCGTTGTCACTCATGAAATGGGTTTCGCTAAGGAAGTTGCTGATCGCGTGGTCTTCATGGCGGATGGCCACATCATGGAAGAAGGCAACCCGCAACAAATTTTCGATCACCCAGAAAATCCGCGGACACAAGAATTCCTACGTAAAGTATTAAATGCATAAAGTTAAGCAAACAGCCACGACAGAAATTCTGTCATGGCTGTTTTTTTGCGACTATTTCGTTGCTTATTTGATTATTAGACGCTGAATATCGGCATTAATAGCTGCTCGATCTTGCCCTGCTTGTAATAATGTCGCTGCCGTATACGCGCCTTCAGTAAAGGCTGCATCATAGATATAAATATTTTTATCGCCAAAGGCAGCTGCTAACTCAATATTACGACGAGCACTACCAAAATCGTAAAAAACCAGTAATTCAGTTGCTTGATTTTCTTTAAAGGCGCGTTCGATCTGATCCATACTAGTTCCAACTGAACCCACGCTGTTGCCACCAGCCGCGGTAATCGCAACGGTCGGTGCTACATTTTGCAATAACTTAGCAAACCCAGTTGCCATTTCTGGCACATGGGCCACAACCACTACACCTAAACTCATTTATCCAATCCCTTTCCTAATAACGGAAGTACTTGTTGCAAAACAGTTAGCGGTAATTGCCCTGGCGCCGAGGTCTGCGCCACCGCGGCAAAGGTTACAGCCGAACCAAATATACCACCTGCTAATCGCGAAATTTGACCTAACTGGCCCATCGCCATCGTGATCAACGGTTGTTCATGCTGCTGTTTAGCTGTTAATGTTGCCTGTAGTAAGTTTAGCACATCCTGTGCAGACTGCGGCATTACCGCAACTTTTGCGATTGCTGCCCCTTGTTGGATCATTTGATCTAATAGCCCCACTAATGTTGCCACTGCTGGTGTCTCTTCAAAAAAGTGTGCACTGACTACCGATTGTACATTGGCTATGCGCGCTAAGTCACATAACTTGGCGACACAAGTGCCACGGCTTAACTCGATATCCACCGCGTCCACCCAGCCACTATTAATGAGTTGCGTAACAAGCTGTTGGTATGCTGTCGTACTCAATTGTGCGTTGCCACCCTCAGCCTGACTGCGAAAAGTCACTAATAACGGTAAATCGCCTAATCGTTGACGCATTTGCTGTAGTGTTGTTAGTAATTCTGCCATTGCTGGTAAAGTAACCAAAAAATCTAACCGCCACTCCACTAGATCTGGCTGTGCCACCAATATCGGCTCCAATGCAGTATCAACTTGCGCAAGCGTTGGTGCAATCAGCGGTACACAAGTTTTCGGTATACCATCACCTAAAGGTAAGCGCCGAATATAAGTCACTTTTTGCGTCATTAGCAGAGCCTCCGATTTAATTACGTGCTGTCCACACATTCCCTTCTATTTTAGCAAATTTTGGTCGTTGGGCGGTAGTTTTATTTTAATAATGAAAAATGCAATTAAAAAATAAACCGTATTTTCGATAAGCTCACATCTACAACTTAATCGATACACATAATGAGTTAAAGCCTGTGCTACTTTTTATTTTGGATCGCAGCCTGTTTTGCAAAAAAATCTGAATACCAGCAAGCGCCTAGATAGTCCCAACCTGAACAATTACGCCTGACGATACCTTTTTGTACCCATCCTGCTAAAACCAAGCGACACCAATGGACGTACCATAATTGCTGATCTACCAACAGTAACCGATAAAAATCAGCGACTTGCTCATAACAGAATTGTTGTAACTGACTGTCAGTCAATTTCCCACTCTGCTCACAGAGCAATAATAATCGGACCTGTAATAAGATAATTGCACTACGGTTAATTGGTGGCATTGCAGCACGATGACAACAACGCGGCGCACCAGCCAAATGATGACCGGCTAAATAACAGGCTTGCTGAATTTGTAATAGATCAGGTGCTGCTTGCCCTAATTTGCTGTATAGAGATTGACTTTCCTTGAGTATTGCAGCCGTTGATTGACGCTGGCGTATTGGTGTTTTAATTTGCTTTATATGCGCAACCGGACAGCGCTGATAACTGACCTGTTGCGGGTAACCAGTATGGACAACATGGTGAATTAACCAGAGTTGGCTGGCATCAACCTTAAGCTGCCACTGATACCAGCCCCAATCAGGTGAATATTGTAAAAAAGCATGATTTTTTTCAGTCCAACGTGCATGCTGGTAGCGCTGGCCCAGGATCCAGATCACTTGATAGCCAATTTGTCGATAGCCTTGCGTTCGCTCCTGCAATCGATCAATTGAAATCGGGCTACATTGAAATTCCAAGGCAATTCGCCGAATGCCAATACTGATCAGTAAATCAGGGCGTTGCTGAATCGATGGTAAATAGACCTCATAAGCGAACGTAACACGCCATCGTCGGCATAAACGACCTAACAAAGCTTTACCGGCTAAGTGTTCTGCCGTTTCGCCTTCCGCGGCAATCGTACACTCCGTTCCAGAATAGTGAGCAAAGTGCGGCTGAATGGTACTGCCAATTTTAAGCATTACCTGCGCATGACAAACCGGACAGTAGAATGGTTGCTGGCGTAGTCGTTTTAATTGTGAGCGCGAATAATCTAAGCTATTCACATAACCTTGCTGCTGATTTTGTGCCATCAACATGGACATTCACCTCTTACAGTTAAACTACGTCAAAAAAGTCTGATTATTTTAATTTTAGGCAAATAGGCTTGCTTAACTATAAAATCATGAATAAAAAAGCACTGTCTCTCTTGTTTAACTAGAGAGACGGCGCTATTAAATAGAATTTTCTAGTATTTATCCTCAAAAGGGTTGGTTTTAAAATGGTGAAACACGAAAAAAACATAACATTCACGCTACTGTAGCCACAGGTATACTTCCAATTGCTATAAGTTATTTAGTTTAAAAATCTGGATCACTAAAGAAAATAGTTCAAACGATACAAACCCAATTATTAATATCTTTACGCCAAATTGCCAAAAAGAGTTGATCGGTAAATACCAAAACAGAAAAACGTCAACAATTGATGACGGCATTCCCATTTACCCCCTTCGGCATAAAATTTTACCCCATTAAGCGAAGAAATTGACCAAGTTCTGCAAAAGAGATTGACCAGCCCTAAGGTACCTCTTGTATAATGTGATAGCGCATACATTGCGTAATTATATTATAC
>NZ_RHOE01000041.1 GCF_003946385.1 Loigolactobacillus zhaoyuanensis | reverse complement strand
CTGAGCTAGTGCTGTGACAATTTCTTTGGTAAACTGATTCATGGGGAAGCCTCCTGTGATGTTTGTTTAGACGCTAACTATCATAAGGGAGAGGCTTCCCTTTTTCAATTCCCAATAATTCATTTACACATAATTATTTAAACACTCTAATTTTCTATATAAAACGACTTGCAATTATTTGAATTATATCTAATTTTGATACTTTAAAGTAAATATGACCAGTAAAGTGTATAAAAATTATTTTCACTTAATTGGTATTTTATCATTAATCAAGCCGATTTAGTTATCGGTTTCATTAATCACAATCAGATTCAACGACCTGTGCATCAAAAATTTTCTGAAACATAGGTTGATAGAATCTACTTATCAATACATCTATTATACGCATGCCACTATATCAAGTCACTATAAAATTTTACTCATAAGCTGATCAATGCACTAAAAAATAAATTAATATCAATATAATTTTACTGATTTAAATGAACCAAGCTAGAATAATGGTATAAAAAACCTTCTTAAACAGCGACCAACAATAACGGTCAGCTATCCAAGAAGGAAATAAATTCAGTCATATTTTTTAAATAAACCATTAAGCTAATGTTTCAAATAAATCATTCAGCGCTTCACTCATTGTTGGGTGGGCAAAAATTTGGTCACGTAAAACTTGGTAAGGTAAGTGCTGGTGCATTGCTAATGAAATTAAATTAATGACTTCATAGGCTTCAACACAAAATAAGGTTGCGCCCAAGATTTGATTCTCAGCACCAACTAAGGCCTTTAAATAGCCAGCAGAGTTGCCTAAGATATGTGCTTTCGGCATTGCAGCGGCAGGAATTTTAGCCACTCGATAATTAATTCCTTGTGCTTTAACTTGTTCTTCATTGAGCCCGATCGTTGATAATGGTGGATTCAAAAAAACCGTATGCGGTACTACTTCCTGTTCTTGTAAGGAACGTTTGCCTTCACCTAATAATTGATCATAAACGATCCGATAATCATCTAAAGAAATATAAGTAAATTGCGCGCCTCCACGAACATCACCCATGGCCCACACATTTTCAGCACTAGTCCGTAGGTGATCATCTACAGCAATGCCGCGAGCCGTCGTTTTAATTGTTGTGTTTTCTAGACCTAAATTTTTTATATTAGCAGCTCGGCCAGTCGCTACTAAGATCATATCAGCAGTAAAAGTCGCTGGCTTCCCCGCAACACTGGCATTGATCACTGCGTGCGGCCCGGCATCCGTCACTTGGGTCACAGCAACATCCTGGACGACTTGGATCCCAGCCTGATCAAATTGCGCATGGACAGCTTGGGCGACTTCACGCTCGTCCCGTGACATAAATTGCTTTTGCTTATCCAGAACCGTTACTTGTGCACCAAATTGCGCATACGTGGTTGCAAACTCTAAGCCAATATAACCGCCACCTATGATCACTAGTTGCTTAGGTAGATGTGCCTGGTCCAACATTTCTGTGCTGGTAACCATAAACTTGCTATCACTTAACCCAGGAATAGTTGGCGTAATTGCCTTAGCCCCAGTGTTAATAAAAATACGCTCGCCCCGAACTTGCTCACTAGTGCCATTAGCATAACTAACCATCAGCGTATGATCGTCAGTAAATTTAGCCCAACCGGTCAAAACAGCAACCGCTGGTAAGTCAGCAATTTTATGCAAGTTTTTGGTCCGTAATGATCCAATCAATCCCCGTTTATTTAGAATCGCCTGATGATAATTACGCTGTTTAGTACCGACTACCGGCTCCATCGACAAGGTATATAATAATTTAGACGGAATACAAGCAATGTTGATGCAAGTGCCGCCATACATCTGATCTGAGCCTTCAATCATGATCACAGATTCACCCGCCTTGGCTAACTTAAAAGCCAGCGTTTTAGCGGCCTTACCGAAACCAATAAATACATTTTTTGCTTCGCGCATGAAATACAACCCCCTAATTAAAAATAGTGTTGCCTCTACGCTATAGAAACTAGCACAAGCCTGCCATTTCGTAAAACAATTAGCTTACCGCGTCCATAGAAAAACGCCAGCTAACTTTCCTAAAAAAGTTAGTCTGACGTTTATTTTAAAATAGAAAACGTACGTCCTCGGTGTGGGCACGGCGAGGTCGTACGTTAGTGAAGTTTTAATCACTGATTTTTATCAAAACTTAAAGGTTATTCTGATAAAAGTTAATGAAAAAATACCTTGAAAATAATATAACACCTTAGCCGCGGTTTTACAACTACTTGAGGTTACATTTTCATAACAAAAAATTTAATTGATTACTGGTTGGCCGCCAATTAAAACGGTAACATCAACCGTGATCTGTGGAAATGGTTGTGCCAATAGCTGTTGCAGCTGTTCTGGTGTCGCTTGCCAATGAAGCGGTGTCATCAAGACTAAGTCTGCAAAGTTTTCACGCGGAATATTAAACTGGTAACGGACGCGCTGTGAACTCACTTGTTGGTAACTTTCGTTGAAATGCGCTAATACTTTTTCATTGGAATAGACCGCCCGCCGATCACCAGCAAATAATGCTTGCCGTAGTTCAGCCAAATAATCAGTATTGGGGATCACCTTGATCACTTGTGCACCTGGTCGCATGATCCGGGCAAATTCACGATAATTTGAAGGCGAAAAAATATTTAAAATCGTATCAAAAGTAGCAGCATTAAACGGCAAGTGAGCTAAGTCCGCAACACAGAAAAAAGCCTTGGTCTCCTGCTGCGTAGCTAGATTTACCCCTGCTTTAGAAATGTCGAACCCAATCGCCGTTTGTAACTTATCTTCCAATTTATGCAGTGGCGTTCCTTCGCCACAGCCAACATCAAGTCCAATTGCTTGTTGCGGCAATTTTTCTCGGACAACGTCTAAAAAGCCATCAAATAATCCAGCTTGCAAAATTCGTCGTCGACTAGCCAACATGGCCTGATCATACTCACTTTGGACTTGCCGCTGCAAAAAATAAAGTGTGCCTTTTTTACTAAGATCCAGTTGATGCCCGTTTGGACAGATCAAACTATTCTCACTAACAGTTTGATAGCCCACATGACACACTGGGCATTGAAATAAAGCTAAATTTTGGCGTAAAAATTGCTGACCACGTTCGATTTTTTTCATTATAATCATCCCTTGTGCTCTAAAATAGTACTTCATTGATATTAACCGGCTAATAATTTACTCCCACAAAGTCGGTTATAGTTTGAATTTTATTAAGTTATCCACTGCTGTCTAACATTTTACATCATTATCTGATAAGTTAAATAACGAACTATTTATGACAATTCTTTTTAAATTATCCGTATTTGCCGTTGACTGTCACTTAAAATTAAGGTAATCTAGCTAAGGAGCGAAAAATAAAGTTAAATGCATAGTTATTGTTCGTGTTTTAACCAAATTATACCTATCACTAATTACAAGGAGTGTCCTTAATGCAAGTTTTTGATTATGAAGATATTCAATTAGTTCCTAATAAATGTATCGTCGATAGCCGTTCAGAATGTGATACTAGCGTGGTGTTCGGTTCGCACAAGTTTAAATTACCGGTAGTCCCAGCTAATATGCAAACGATCATTGATGCGCCACTGGCTAAAGATCTAGCTAGTAACGGGTACTTCTATGTTATGCACCGTTTTGAACCCGAAACGCGTGCTGATTTCATCCGGGAAATGCATCAAGCTGATCTATTCGCTTCCATCAGCGTCGGTGTTAAAGACGAAGAATACGATTTTATTGAACAACTTGCGGACGCTAACTTACAACCTGAATATATTACGATCGATATTGCCCACGGCCACAGTCAACGGGTCATCGACATGATTCAGCACATTAAGCAACACTTACCTGAAAGTTTCGTGATCGCCGGTAATGTTGGTACTCCTGAAGGCGTTCGCGAACTAGAAAATGCTGGTGCAGATGCCACCAAAGTTGGTATTGGTCCTGGTAAAGTTTGTATCACCAAAATTAAAACTGGCTTTGGTACCGGCGGTTGGCAGCTAGCAGCATTACGTTTGTGCGCCAAGGCTGCTAGTAAGCCGATCATTGCTGACGGTGGTGTCCGCACGGATGGTGATATTGCGAAATCGATCCGCTTTGGTGCCAACATGATCATGATCGGTTCATTATTCGCCGGCCACGAACAATCACCTGGTAAAACCATTGAACGTGATGGCGAGTTGTACAAGGAATACTTCGGTTCCGCCTCTGAATATCAAAAAGGCGCCCACCGTAACGTCGAAGGCAAAAAAATGTTAGTCACCTACAAAGGTGATATTGCTGACACCTTGGTCGAAATGCAAGAAGATTTACAATCGGCCATTTCTTACGCCGGTGGTAAAGATTTAAAAGCCCTGACCAAAGTCGACTACGTGATCGTTAAAAATTCTATTTTTAATGGCGACCAATATTAAAATAATTAAGCACGAAATGAGCGGCGTTTTACCGCAACATTTCGTGCTTTTTTTATTGAAGTCACTTTTGAAATCTAAGGCAGCCTTTTAGCACTAACCAAGTGTAGGCATTAAAATAGCGACCATAATTGGACTAACAAGTTGGCCGCGGCGCTCTTATGCGCATTAAAAAAGCAGCCACACTTTAGTCCGTCTCGTAGCTGATTTTGGTCCCCACGTGAAATTCTGGTTTAACGGTATTCGTTAGATAAATTCCATTCCCTAACCGATCTGAGGCCGGTAGTGGCGCAAACAATAAAGTAATGTGTCCAATCGTTTGTAAATTCTGATTTGCCACGTCGCCTACATAAGCAATCGTATACGTGTGCGTATCGATCGTGATAACATCACCTTCAGCTAATGTCAATTGCTGCATAACTGTCGGATCAGTAAATTTTTGGATCACTGCAATATCCTGCAGTTCCGGCGTTGCAGTTTGATCAAATAAAATTACTAATGGATCATTAGTTTCAAGTGCATTAGCGCCGATTGCAGTAACCGTGCTTGTGACTGTACTCATAAAATTTTTCCTCCAATTGAAAGGTGGCGCTTTCAATCATGCAGCCACCGCTGTTCTCATTGTCATTAGTGTATCACAAAACCGCTACATTCGTTACTCTTTCCTGCATCATACCGACTATGCTAAGATAAGTCATAAGAACGGGCAACAGCTGTAACAACAACTTTTCACCAAAAAATATTTGCTTACGTATAAGATTACAGCTTATTAATAGAAAGGAAGTCACCCATTTGTCAGTCAACTTATTATTGGGTAGTTATACCCGCAATGCCGGTAGCGGTATTTATCGAGCAACATTAAATACACAACTGCGACACTTATCTCAGCCTAGTGCTTATATTACTGCTGGTAATCCAACTTATCTGGCCGTATCCCAAGCGCAACGTTTGTACAGTGTCTTAGCTGAAGATAACGCCGGCGGTTTGGCCGCCTATGAGCTTAGCGACGCGCCAGCACCTAAGCTGATCAATAAATCATTACAGTCTGGCTCGTCACCTGCTTACGTCGCTGTCGACGAACCACGGCAATTAGTTTACTCAGCCAAGTATCATAGTGGACAATTATTGATCCACCGAATTTTGCCAAATGGTGGCCTAGAATTAGTCAATACTATTACTGATCAAGGTCATGGCCCGAAGCCAGAACAAGCAAGTGCGCACGTCCATTTTGCTGGTTTGACACCAGAACAGCGCTTAGTCACTTGCGATCTAGGCACGGATGAAGTCTTTACTTATGATGTTACCCGTGAAGGTCAAATTAGTGAAGTAGCTGTTTATCATACAGCTGCCGGCTTTGGCCCGCGGCACATTATCTTTCATCCCCATGCTTCACTTGCCTATTTGGTTGGCGAATTAGGTAGCGCTGTTGAAGTTTTACGCTACGATCAAGGAACTGGTGCCTTTACTCACTTACAAACGATTGCGACCATTCCGGCTGACTTCACTGCACATAACGGCGCCGCGGCTATCCGAATTTCTCACGATGGTCGTTTCCTGTACGTCTCTAACCGCGGGCATAATTCATTAGCAGTTTTTGCAATTAACGCCACTGGAACAGAATTAACTTTAGAACAATTAATTGCGACCGAAGGCGAATTTCCTCGTGACTTTGATTTAGATCCTAGTGGGGATTTTGTTGTTTGTGCTAACCAAAATACGAGCAATCTCACTTTGTTTGCTCGTGACGCAGAAACTGGTAAACTAAGCTTATTGCAGAAAAATATTGCTTGCACCGAACCTGTCTGCGTACGTTTTATTAATTTTTAATACTAAAGGAGCTTATCATGCTGATCAAAGAAGCTTGTCTAGAAAATTTCACTTACCTGCCGCAAGCTATCCACCAAGGTGCCAACCGTATCGAACTTTGCGATAACTTGGCCGTTGGTGGCACGACCGTTAGTCACGGTGTTATGGCGGAAACTCTTCGCTACGCCCATGAAAAAGATGTCCCTGTGTTTGTGATGATCCGACCTCGTGGCGGTAATTTTGTCTACAATGATTTAGAATTACGAATGATGGAAACTGATTTATTTACGGCGCAACAATTAGGCGCTGATGGTGTGGTCTTCGGCTGTTTAACCGCTGATAACCAAATTGATGAAGAGGCTATGGAAATGTTGCTAGGTGCAGCCGGTGGTATGGAAGTTACTTTCCATATGGCTTTTGATGAAATTCCAGCAGCACAACAAGCAGCCGCCATCGACTGGTTAGTCGACCATCAAGTTGCACGGATCTTAACCCACGGCGGTCCATTAACTGCGCCACTAAATCTTACTACACTGAAACAAACTATTGCCGCAGCTGATAAGCGGCTGATCATCCTTCCTGGCGGCGGCGTCACCGCGACTAATGCAGCGACGATCGCAACTGAATTAGGTGTTAATGAAGTGCACGGCACCAAAGTCGTCGGCGTACTAGCGTAGCATCCATTTAAAAAAGAGGCTGCAATGACTTTAGATTTGTCATTGCAGCCTCTTTTTTAGTTTTGCCATTTTTTCTGAATGAATTGTTCGCGGCCACCTTGCTCCTCAATAGCGTAGCGCCACGCATTTTTATTATAAAAATCTTGGTGTTCATCCTCAGCTGGATAAAAGGTTTGTGCTACTTCGATTTTGGTAACGATAGGTTGATCAAAACGACCACTAGCTGCTAATTGAGCTTTAGAAGCTTCAGCAACCGCCCGCTCATCATCATCGTTAACAAAAATTACCGGCCGGTAACTATCACCGCGGTCTTGAAATTGACCCATGGCATCAGTTGGGTCAGTCTGCCGCCAGTAAATTTCAACTAACTGTGCATAGGAAATAACTGCTGGATCATAGGTGATCTCAACAGCTTCTGTATGGCCAGTAGTGTGACTAGCGACTTGCT
Source organism: Loigolactobacillus zhaoyuanensis (assembly GCF_003946385.1). Lineage (GTDB taxonomy): Bacteria > Bacillota > Bacilli > Lactobacillales > Lactobacillaceae > Loigolactobacillus > Loigolactobacillus zhaoyuanensis. The sequence goes on along the minus strand of NZ_RHOE01000041.1, from coordinate 13,684 downwards.
CATACGTTGGGTCAGCTACTGTACCGCCGGTATAACCTGCCACCACCTTCTCAATTCCTGGCTGCGTGTCGAAAGGTTGCACCATACACCAAAAACAGCCACCAGCAAAAATTGCTTTTTTCAAATCTATTCCTCCTTAAATAAAGGCTGATAGTCACCATAGCCCTGCGCTGCTAGCTCAGCGGCTGGAATGAATTTCAACGCTGCCGAGTTAATGCAATAACGCAAACCGCCTTGATCCACTGGTCCATCAGTAAAAACATGACCTAAATGTGAATCAGCTTTTTGACTGCGAACTTCGGTACGCATCATGCCCACCGAGCGATCCAAATGCTGTTTTACCTGTTTTTTATCAATTGGCCGTGTAAAAGATGGCCAGCCACAGCCAGCATCGTACTTATCAGTTGAACTAAATAGCGGCTCACCGCTGACAACATCTACAAAAATTCCCGGCTGATCAAAATCATCATACTGACCACTAAACGGACGTTCCGTTGCCGCGTGTTGCGTCACTTCATAGGCCTGTTCACCGATTTTTTGTTTCAATTCATCTTCTTTAGTCATCATCAAACCGCCTTTCTGTACTTAGATTGTGTACAATCATTAAGCCTATTTTGAGCCGTATTTTAGGTGACGTCAAGCATTCTGCATAACTGCCTCCTCAATTATAAAAAAGGTGCACCCACACATGCTGTGGATTCACCTTTATTAGTGGATAAATGAAGCAACAAAATACTGCGCAATACTAAAATAAATTAACACACTAGTTAAATCACTTAATGTTGAAATAAAGGGGCCACTGGCGACTGCCGGATCGAAACCCAAACGCGCCATCAAGCCAGGGATAAAACTCCCAGCTAAATTGGCCACGATAATTGCGCAGCACATCGCTAAGCCGATCACGAACCCTAAAATAAAACTATGCTTCCAGAAGCCGACCACTAGCGTCACCGCAATTCCCGTTACCAGACCTGTCACCAAGCCGGTCACCATTTCCGAAAATAATGAACGCAAAAAAGTTCGCTCTTGGTCAGGAAAAGCTAAGCGCCGCACCGCGATCGCCAAGCTTTGCGTACCTGCATTACCGGCAGTCCCGGTGATCAGTGAAATAAAAACGGCTAAAATACTGGCTTCACTAACTAGACTTTCATAATGATTGATCAAACTAGCGGTGGACATCCCTAAGAATAACAACGTCACTAACCATGGCAAACGCTTGGCCGCAGCTTTCAGCGGGTTTTCGGTCGTATCCTCAACGTCGACCCCGGCTAACCCGGAATAGTCCGAAACTGCTTCTTCATCAATCACATCGATAATATCATCGACAGTAATAATACCCAATAAATGGTTCTCATCATCAGTTACTGGGATCGCAAAGAAATTATAGTCACGGATAGTTTGGGCGACACTCTCTTGATCATCAGTAACTTGCACCGAGATCACCCGTTCATTCATGATCGTCTGCACCATAGTTTCTTGATCATTGACGATCAAGTCACGCAACGAGATGATCCCGGCTAAATGTTTCGCGTTATCTAAGACATAAACATAGTAGATCAACTCAGCGTCGTCAGCTTTTTCCCGTAATGCATACATCGCCGACGCCAAAGTTTGATTAGCAGCAATGGCAATGTATTCAGTCGTCATGATCGCCCCAGCCGTTTCATCATCGTAATGCAATAAGCTACGCATATCCAGCGCCGGTTGATGTGGCATTTGAGCCAACAAACGGTTGATCGTCGGCTGATCTAAGTGTTCAAGAATATCAACGGCGTTATCGGTGTACATTTCCGTCAACATGCTTGCGGCAAACTCGGGCCGCATTTCCGCTAAGTATTCTGGCATTTCTTCGTCGTCATCATCAATGTCATCGAAAAAATTACCGACTTCGCTAGCAGTCAAAACATCATAAAGTGCTAGTCGTTCAGAACGATTTAGACTCAGAAAAAATTGTGATTGTTCCCAATTATGCAATTCAAAAAATGCCGTTCGAAAAGCGGCTGAATCCTCAGCAGCTAACAAGCGCTTTAGATGTCTTAATTGCGTCACCCAAACTTGATTCTCGATATCTGCCAATTTTCCCGCCTCATTTCTTATTTTTTGATCGTCAGCATTAATTGCTGTAAATCAGCCGGTAAATCGCTGTGTAACGAAAGTTCACGATCTAGAAATGGCTGATAAAACTGTAATTGAGCACAATGCAGTGCCGGCCGCTCTAAACCAGCTACTTGCGGTCCCGCATAGAGCAGATCGCCTAGTAAAGGATGACCGATAGCGGCAAAGTGCACACGAATCTGGTGGGTACGTCCTGTATGCAGTCGTACCTTGACCAAGGCCGCGTGAGCAAATTGTTGCTGCCGCCAATACTCGGTTAGCGCAGCACGACCACCCACCGCCGTTGTCCGCTTAATAAATGAGCCTGGTGCCCGTTTGATCGGCAAGGTGATCCGATTATGTGAATACGCCAACTGCCCACTAACTACCGCCAAATAAGTTTTCTGTAACTGCTGGGTATGCAATTGCTGACTTAATAAAGTGTGAGCAAAAGCATGTTTTGCAAAAATCATTAGCCCAGAAGTGCCACGGTCCAAACGCGTTACAATATGAATACCTTGATCCGTATAACCTTGGCGCTGATAATAACCCAATACGCGATTAGCCATCGTATCGGTTGGATAAAGATGGCTGGGCAACGAAGCAACTTGGGCCGGCTTATCCACCACCAGAAAATGCGCATCCTCCCAAATAATCGTCAACGGCGCTTCTGACGCAGATAGTACTGCAGGTGCGGCCTCAGTCGGTAAGCGCACCGTCAGCTTCTGGCCGGCGATCAACATTGTCCGCACCGTTACGGGTTGTCCAGCAACACTTAGTTCGCCACCATGAAATTTAATTTTCTTCAATAAAGTGCGTGAGATGCCGTGCGCCAACAGAAAAGTACGGACATTTTGCGGTGTTGCGCCATTATATGGCCAATTAAAAATCATTTGTGCTGCTTTTCGCCAATAAAAGCATCTTCCACCCGATTCCAAAAATGCATATGGCGATAACTGGCAAAGGCGATCCGCTGCTTGGCGATTCGATAACGAATTGCTGTGATTGGCCGCTTTTTGGTCATAAAACGATCCACCGTCATCACGTAGTCATCCTTAGCTTTAGGATCAGGATATATATCGATCCATTCATCCTTAGCAACTACGATCGGCGCGCTTAACGTCCGAAAAACGCGATTGTTGATTGAAGCAATCTCTGCTAACTGAATCGCTTCTAATCGGGGATGCAATACGGCCCCACCAATCGATTTGTTGTAGGCCGTTGAGCCAGTTGGTGTCGATACACACAAACCATCGCCACGAAAACTTTCAAATAATTCATCGCGAATATAAACGTCTGCCACCATGGTTGCTGAAAGCCGCTTTAAAGTCGATTCATTTAACGCCAAATAATGGGTCGATGCGTTATCTCCAGCGTAGCGCACACTAACATCTAGTAATGGATAACTGATTTTTTCATTATCATCGCGCTTTAAACTGGCCACTAATTCATCCAATTCATAATCACGCCAATCGGTATAAAACCCCAGATGACCAGTATGGACACCCACGAAGCGAACCCGATCAAGGATATGCACATATTCATGAAAGGCCGATAATAACGTTCCATCGCCACCAACTGTGATCACAATTTCCGGATCATCTTTGACGACAGTAAACCCCTGCTGTTTCAACTTATTCGTTAAGTCTGCAGCGGCACGCACTGATTTAGCATTTGAATTATGAAATACAGTTATTCGCATGTATTGATCCCCTAACTATCCTGTTGTGACGCCGATTCATCGTCGTTGTCCTTGATCTGATTACGTTCAACCGTTCCATCGATCAATTGCTGCCCTTTACCGTAAGAAAATAACTGCTGCGCTTCTTGAATTTCTTCACGAATCGCTGACATTTCTTGATCTAACATGAAGGCTGCCTCAGCGGCACGCTTTAGTCGTTCATTAATTTCATCGGGAAATTCACCTTGATATTTATAATTAAGTGAATGCTCGATTGTCGCCCAGAAATTCATTGATAAGGTCCGAATCTGGATCTCGGCCAATAATTTTTTCTCACCGTGCACCGTTTGGACCGGGTACATGATCACCATATGGTAAGAGCGGTAACCACTAGGTTTAACGTTGGTGATGTAATCGCGCTCCTCGACGACTTCCATATCAGTGCGCTGATGGAGCAGCTCAACAACTTGATAGATGTCCTCAACGAATTGGCACATGATCCGCAATCCAGCAATATCCTGCAGATCTTGTTCCATCAGATCATCGCTGATTTGGCGGCGATGCATTTTTTCGATAATACTATCTACTGGCTTAACGCGGCCGGTAATAAATTCGATCGGGGTGTGCGCATTTTCCTGCTGAAATTGTTTACGCATCCCGCGAAGTTTGATTTTTAGTTCGTCAACTGCCTGTTTATATGGCATTAAAAATAATTCCCAATCTGTTGGCATCGCTACTGTCCCCGTCCCTTTCGCTATCTGCACCAATGATTTTATACTTAAAAATACTGCATCCTTAATGAGCCTTTGTCGCGCAAACGCTCATAATTTTACGGATTGCGCGCATCGCTCATCACGGCATATATCTTCAGCTATTTTAGCATAAATCAGTTCACAGCGTATTACTTGCATTCCGGCTAATAAACATTGTAGACTTGCTTTGAGTGGTTAAGTTTTTTTCAGAAAGGTTATCCGTCATGAGCCAGCAAAAAGAACACGAATTTAAAAATCTATTAACTGCCACTGAGTATCAGCAATTACAGCAAGCCTACTCATTTACAGTACCATTTGTTCAGACTAACTTGTACTTTGATACTGCAACTTATCAATTACGCCAACTTGGCTGTGGACTACGGATTCGTTTGTTTGCTGACCACGCAGAACAAACCTTAAAGATTCCCGGTAATGGTGACCATGATTTGTGGGAGCTGACCGACGCCCTGCCGCTGGCTATTGCCCACAAACAAAAAATCCAGCAGCCTAGCCAAGTTAGCGAACAGCTACGCCATTACCAAATCACCGTGGATCAGCTCCAATTGATCGGCTATGCCCAAACAAAACGGAGCCAAGCCAACTTATCTGACGGCCTATTAGTTCTAGATCAAACTAGTTATAGTGACCAAACGATCGATTATGAAATTGAACTAGAAGTTCAAAACACAACAGCAACCGCCGCTACATTTCAAAATTTGCTGGCACGACAGCAGATTCCGCAACGCACTGTCATCAACAAAGTTGCCCGGGCGCAACAACATTTCCAGCGGGGATCAAAATGAAAAATATCGTGTAAATATTGCTCGTAAGCATTTTTATTGAAAATTTCATTTATTTTGTTAAAGTATGTGTAGTAGCTTGTTAGAAAGTTACTACGTAGAGACGCTAAATCAATTAAAATTACTATCACATTTTAAAATATGCTGTAGAAGTTGTAACCAACATGGGGGACGTAATCGTGTTAGAAATCTATTTATTCGTTAATCCACTGGGCGAACATTGCTTAGAGGCAGAACGGTCTGTCTTAAAAATTGCTGAAGAACACCGCGACACTGTACATTATCAGTTTTTACCACTAGTTAACTTACACACAGTGGATGACGTCATGCAGCGCAGTAAATTTGACGCTCGTGATTTGAAAATGCGCAATAAAGTTTTTCAAACTATTTATGCTGCTGCGCTTGATTATAAGGCTGCACTTTTTCAAGGTAAACGCCGCGGTCAAGAATTCTTAATGACATTACAAAATGAACTAAATTTCCACCACGAACGCTATACTGATCAATTGATCACTAGCTTAGCTGGCACCAATGGTCTAGATGCAGAAATGTTCCATACTGATCGTCGGTCTAAGCTGGCAATAGAAAGTTTTGAAGCTGATCAACGTATTGCTTGCGAAATGCAGATCCAGCATCACCCTTCAGCGGTGATCTATAATTACGCTGATCCCACACAAGATTATGGTATTATGATCGAAGATTGCCATTCTTACGAAGTTTTAAAACAAGTTTGCCAAGGTAATTATGATGCGGCGTTGGCAGCACAAAATTCCACTAACATTCGTAAACAAACGATTCATATCCTCTAAATAACACTTGTTATTAGCATTATAAAAGGCGCATCCCGTAATGGGATGCGCCTTTTATTGTGTCGTTAAGCATCATCTTCGTGTTTCTTACGGCGAATACCGAGTAAGCCGAAAAGTCCACTGAGTAATGCCAAGCCAACTGTTGTTGCGGCAGTACCTGAGGCTTCACCTGTTTGTGGTAACTTCTTAGCCTTATCAAGTAACGTCGTTGGTGCGTTAGTCGTATTGCTGATATTTGCCACCACTGGCTGTCCAGCATTAGTACCAACCGCCGTGCTTGCAGGTGTCTGACCACTATGATTAGGCGTAACCACCGTATCTTGACCAGTTTCAGCCATATTACCGGAACCATTGCCAGTACCACTACCAGAACCTGGATTGGTTTGGTTACCATTCCCTGGATCAGTAGCGACTGCTTGAATAATAAATGTGCCGGCAATAAAGTCACTGCTTGTCAGTGCATAATTTTGTCCTGCCGCCAGCCGTTGTTGTGCAGCTGCACTCAACATAACTGTATAACTACCAGCTTTAGTTGGCACGCCGGTCAGAATCTGACCATTTTGCATAAAGACAAAGTCCGCGTTGCTGACCGAGCCTTGAATTAACTGATCACCAATACTTAGTGTAAATGTTGGTGTTGGGTCACCTTCCTTAATGGTTTGATTATTAACGGTCACCTTAGTCGTTGCGTCAGTTGTATTAGTTGCCTTAGGCGTGATCTTGTACGTACCCGGTGTGAAATCATCGGCGGTAAAGACATAATTCTGGTTAGCCGTAGCAACCTTGTCCTGTCCCTTAGTATTTAACTGAACGTCATAACTGCCGACATTCGTTGGCACACCGTCTACTGTTTTACCAGTCGCTTTATCGATAAATATGAAATCAGCATTGGTTAAATTGCCTGGATCCACAACGTCTTTACCTGGTGTAATAACAAAACTTGGTGTTTTGTCACCGTAAACTGCTGTTGCATCCTTAACTGTGAACGATGTTGCATCAGAAGTTGCTTCAACTGGGTTAATCGTGTACGTGCCGGCCTTAAAATCAGCCGCACTCATTGCATAGTTCGGATTAGCATACTAGACCTTTCCTTGTCCAGTAGTATTTAAGCTCACTGTATACGTACCCTGATCAGTTGGAATACCATCCACTGCTTTGCCAGTAACTTTATTGACAAATGTAAAATTGTCATTAGTTAAGTCAAGGTCAGCAAGATTTAATTTACTGTCTGCACTGACTGTAACACCAAATGCTGGTGTCTCCTGACCAAAGGTGATTTCTTGCTTACCTGTTGTCACTTGAGTTGTTGGATCCTTAGCCACAGTTTCTTTTGGCGTGATTGTATACGTGCCAGCAATAAAGTCATCTGCACTCAGCGTGTAATTTGGATTAGCATCCTGAACTAACTTTTGTCCAGCTGCATTTAAGTTGACCTTGTACGTCCCCTGATCAGTTGGAACTTCATCCAACTTCGTCTTGCCATCAGCCGTATAGAAATCAAAATCAGCGTTAGTTAACGTTACACCATCAAGATTTAATTTACTGTCTGCACTGACTGTAACATCAAATACTGGCGTCTTCTGACCAAAGATAATTTCTTGCTTACCTGTTGTCACTTCAGTTGTTTGATCATCTGGTGTTGTTGCCAATGGATCGATCGTATAAATCCCCGCGATAAAATCGTCTGCACTCAGTGTGTAATTTGGATTAGCATCCTGAACTAACTTTTGTCCAGCTGCATTTAAGTTAACCTTGTACGTCCCCTGATCAGTTGGAATTTCATCCAACTTCGTCTTGCCATCAGCCGTATAGAAATCAAAATCAGCGTTAGTTAGCGTTACACCATCAAGATTTAATTTGCTGTCTGCACTGACTGTAACACCAAACGTCGGTGTCTTTTGACCAAAAGTAATTTCCTGCTTACCTGTTGTCACTTGAGTTGTTTGATCATCTGGTGTTGTTGCTAATGGCGTGATCGTAAACTCACCATCAACTGGTTTAATTGTATAGTTATCATTTTGCCCTGATTGGATACGCTCAACGTATGAACCAACATTTTCACCAGTTGCGCGGCTGACAGTATAAGCCAACTCATCCTTACCAACTAGATCATTTTTATTAACTTTAGAAGTCAGTACGGGATCAGTAGCAGCATAAATCTTCGTATCGCTTCCGGCAGTTACGGTAATTTCTTTCTTAGCAACAACCAATTTGCCAGTAATAGCCCCAAAGGTGAAGTCAGGATTTTCGGCTTGTAGCAGCGCTAATCCAGTGGTATTTAACGTAAGATCATAGCTTCCAGCGGCTAAATATTGACCGCTATTTGTATAAACAGGATCTGTGATATCGATATCGGCAGCGGTTAATTTAATTGTTTTAACGCCACTATCCGTTTGAATATCAAGCGTGTAAGTTGGTGCTGCACCATAGGTTATATCTGCTGCGCCTATAGAAATTGTACTGTACGTTACCGTATCAGCAACTTGCGCATTCACATCATCAACTGCGTTGACCGCATACTTTTCAGCACTTTGTTTAAATGCATAGCCCGCTTGGACATTAGGTGTCACCGCAATAACATCAGCGGTCACAATATCTTCTAGTGGTGTGCCATACGTTCCGGTTAGCTTAGCACCGCCGTTGACCGTGTAAGTAAACGTTTTGTTGTCAGCTTTATTAGCGACTGCATTTACGATCACAGTTTGCGCTTGCGGCGTTAAGACAAATGATGGATTGAAAACATTATCCAGCATCATGGCGATTGCTGCATCGCCTTCATCAACATTAACGTTCAAATCATTAACCGTGTAAATTCCTGCCGAATTTGAGCCTAATGATACATATTTACCACTGTCAAGATAGTGAATAACTGAATCAACCGGGGTGGCCTCGTAACCAGCCGGCTGTCCGTCCCAAGTTATTTTACCAGTTGCAGTTGAATAACTTACCGTTCCAGCACCAATATTTTGGTAGCTACCATCCGCATTCAGCTTGACATAATCCACGTTCAGCGTCTGATCGTTCATTGTATAGTAGATCTTAACCGTTGCATTATCTGCTTGATCGGCAGCATAAGTTCCAGTTAGTGAGCCATCTGTACTGGTCAACGTCAATAACGGTACTGAGTTGATCGTGTGTTCTAGTGTACCGTTGTTCATCCCCTCCATGTAATCCAAGTTAAGGCTTGCTGGCGGCTCAGCAATTGCATAAGTTTCACCGGTCTTACCATGCAACGTAATACTACCGATCACTTTCTCAGTTGTGCTTTCAATAACCTGAACCTCGATTTGGCGGTAATCCGCTACGTAAGTTACGTTAGCAGCATTGTTGGCGCCATCTTCACTAACAACGATCGTACTGTGATCAACATTACTATCATAGCCGTCCTGAGTCCCAGGCGTAATTGCCACTGTATCGCCATAATGAATACCTGTCAAAGACGTGCCGTAAGTTCCAGTTAGCTTGTCACCACCATTCACCGTATAGGTAAATGTCGTCGCGCCATTTTCCACATCGTTACCCGTCGCATTTACCGTAACGGGTTCTTCGTTAGCGGTGTAAGTAATCGTGATATCAGCAGCCGTCGGTTTTTCAGTTTGCGTAACAGGAGCGCCACTACCATCAATTGAGAGATAAGCTGTTTTATCAGCATTTAATTCAATTGTTGCAGTCAGACTTGACGGTGTATAACCAGTGACTAGCGGAATATCAGCATTTGGTGAAGCATTGCTCAAGGTATATCTTAATTGTTCATTTCCATTACCGTCAACTATTCCTGTATCTACGACTCCGTAACTCAGGGTTTGCGTCACGTCATCAGCTGATGTAAAACCAGCACCGACATAATGAATAACGCGGTTGATCGTGATAAAGGCATCACCGGTGATGGTCAGAGCATTATCTTTCACAGTAATATTGTAATTTTTATTAATCTCAGTTTTGGGATCAAATGTTGCTGTCACCGTTTTTGTCCCCGGATAGGTTAACCCAGCACTTAGCGTATATTGTAATTTCTCACCATTGACCTCACCACTAACCGTTGCAGTTGGCGTATGCGGTTGCCCATCATAAGCCATACTCTTACTATCTAGAGTGATCGTTGCTGGCTGTTTAGTGATCGTGTACTCACCTAATGTATCCGTGCTTGTGCCTAAGTTGAAGTTACTAAAAGCGGCTTTCACATTGGTAACGCCTTGCGCAGTTAATACGATTTGATAATCACCGGCATCCTCTAAATCAGCGGATCCAGAGACACTGGTAATCGTATAGTCACCATCGCTCAGTTGAACATCCTTTGGAACGGTAATCTCGGCGGCAGAATCAGTCAAACTCACTGTTGGCACATAATTGATTGCCTTACCGTCGTAGACTTTTGAACTGTAATTAATTTTAATCGTAGCGTCTGCGGGTGTAATTTCATATGTGCCAGTGGCACCAGCAATACCAGACAAATAGTAGTCGGTATTGGCACTCATCAGTTTTTCAAAGCCATTTGTAGTTAAGCTAACTGTGTATAAACCCACACCAGTCAAATCATCAGTCCCAGTAGTGGGGGTATAAATAAAATCAGCACTGACTAGGTTAGCATTTTGGCTAAGCTCAAGTGAAGAGCCATCAGCTAAAGTACCATAGACTTTCGGCACCGCATTGATTGCGCTACTGTCATAAACCTTTGATCCAGCATTGATCTGATACTCTGAAAGTGGTGCAGGACTAATGGTGAAAGTACCCGTTTTTGTTGTAATATCGTAATTGGAATTTTTACCTGCAGTCGCGGTCGCTGTGATCGTATAGGTACCGACCTTTTCTCCAGCGACACGACTAATTGTATAATCGAGCGTTTCTCCAGCAACAACATCACCAGCACGTGCAGTTGCGCTCAGTGTTGGATCTTTTGTGATTCCAAAATTTTTACCAGTATTATTAGCCGTCAATGTAACTGCCTTTTTATTGATCGTATAAGTTGCAGACTTGCTATAATTATTCAACGTGTAGTTACGGTTGACCAGGTCGATTTTGTCGATCCCAGCTTGCGTCAATGTATAGGTGTACGTGCCGGCATCCTTTAAAGTAGCGGTAGCCGTACCAGGTTCTGGCGTAATGGTATAATCATCACCTTGAACCAGATTCACTACTACTGGTGACTCGATGGTTAGCGTTGGCACTGGTTGACCATCATAATCCTTGAAGCCACCATTTAAGGTAACTTCCCCTGCAGCTGGCGTTATCTTAAATAAGCTATTGATCACCGTGATTGCATAATTTTTGTTAATATCACTGTTGTCTAACTTAACGATATATGCGTAATCGTCAACGTTTTCTCCGGCCTCACGAGTCACTTCATAAGCCAATGTTTCGTTATCAACAGTGGCACTTACTGTCGACGCATAACTTGTAGGATCAGCCGTATTAAATACTTTACTTTGATTTGGTGTCACTGTGATCGTTACTGCAGCTTGATCGATCGTATATTCACCTGGCTGCGTTGTGGCAAAGATATAGTCGGTCAACGCTGCTAATTCAGCTTGGCCGTTAACGCTTAAACGAATCGTGTAAGTGTCAACATTTTTAGTGTCTGTCGTTACCTCATCGTTTAAAACGTACTCAAAATCATCCGCTACCCAATCAATTTTTGGCAGCGTAGTTCCGTTATCTGTTCGTACTATGTTAACCGATGGCAAAAAGTCAATATTTTTTCCATCATAAGTTTTATGACCAGAAGAAATAGTAACGCTAGCAGTTGCACCCTGGATCGTGAATGTCCCCGTTTTAAAGGTAATAGCATAATTCGGGTTATCAGTTGCCGCAGCGGTTGCGGTAATCGTATACGTACCAGCCGATTCGCCGATAACACGACTGATGCTGTAGGTCAATTGATCACCGTCAACCAGCTCAGCCGACGTTGCCGTCAATGTTGGATCTGCATCACCAAGTAATTTGGACGTATCCTTAGCTGTAACCGTAATTGCCGCCTTTTTGATCTCATAGCTACCTAGTGCTACCGTAATTTGGTAGTTAGTTTCTGCGTCTAATCGAGCTTGGCCGGCCGTGGTAAATTGAATCGTGTAGCTACCGGCATTGGTTGGCGCAGTAAAGACATTTCCAGCCGCATCTACGTATTCAAAATCAGCAACTGTCCAAGCGATATCTGGTGCCACCATCGCACCAGAAATATCACTAAAGGTTACGTCTGGCAAATAGGAAATAGCAGTCCCATCATAAGTTTTCGAGCCGTCCTTGGAAATCGTCGCCGTGGTTTTGGCTGCAGTGACTGTGTAGCCTTTTGAAGTTACGCCAGAAATTTGGTAACCTGGGTTTTTAGTTGTTAGTAGATTAGGATTCAAATTTATCCCATCAGTATATACGCCGACATCCGCATTATAATAAAAATTACCAGTAGCCATGCCAGAAACATCAACAGGAATAATCTCCCCATTAGCATCTGTAAAAGTTAAATTCTTGTAATCGTTCACTTCATTAGCTGAATCCAACCCATCATAGACTTTAGTTCCCGACACATTAACCGTGATATTGGTCTTATAATATAACGTGATCGCAGTAATTGTCGCGCCAGTAGCATCAGTTGCAACCACGTTACCATTAGCATCGAGAATAAATGAAACGGCTTTTGCTGGATCGTTGATTGCATCATCCGCATTAAATGTATAACCATCAACAGCACTCCCGTCCGTGGTTAGATTTAAAGCAGCATCCCCGTAGCTACCAGTTGTGGTTGTACTAGGTTTAATGGTATTGCCAAAATAATCTTGATAGTTGACTTGGATCGATTCCTGCACAGCCCAGTACTCAACGACATCAGTATTCTTTGTTGCGTCCGCATTTGCTGTAAAGGATGAATTACTTTGCGTTACTGTATAACCAGAAACAATCCCTGGTGTGACAACAACTACATCCCCAACATTGATCCCAGTTAACGCTGTGCCGTAGGTTCCATTTTGAGTAGCACCACCGTTAACAGTATACGTGAAACTACCTGCTTGGTTCGCAGTAACGCTGACCTCTGCAGCAACAACCGTGGGTTCAGTAATCGCTGGCTTACCATCACCGTCAACAAGTTGGCCATCACCATCAACAGTAAAATCATGATAAGTTGCTAACTTTCCGCCTGGTGTTGATGCATCTTTTATACCAATCGCAAATGAAGTTGTACCCGCCGGAATAGTATTCCTTGGAGAAAATGTTCCGCTTTGTGTGGCTGCATTAATTGAAGCCATTAAGTAAAGCGTCGTTCCAGCCGAGGTCGAACTATTAATATAAACTTTTTCAACATCGGTTCGATTATCAACGAAGACAATACCCGCAGTTGTCTGATCTGATAGACCGCCACTTATTACACCATTCACTGCTATGATCACACCATCTTGTGAATAGATAACTGTATCGCGCGTTTTATAATCAAGTTAGCCAAATACTTTTAGCTAATTGATAAAATAAAAAACACCAAGACAAATCTCTGTTATCATTGATGTTCCTACACAAACAATGAAAGAGGTTATTGTCTTGATGCAAGAACAGAATACCACAGTC
>NZ_RHOE01000040.1 GCF_003946385.1 Loigolactobacillus zhaoyuanensis | reverse complement strand
TCTGAGCTAGTGCTGTGACAATTTCTTTGGTAAACTGATTCATGGGGAAGCCTCCTGTGATGTTTGTTTAGACGCTAACTATCATAAGGGAGAGGCTTCCCTTTTTCAATTCCCAATAATTCATTTACACATAATTATTTAAACACTCTTACGATACGCTAGCAGGGTAATGGCCGCAGCCAATGAGCGTTACTTTAATATGCTTTAACCACACACTATAATTTCGGTCCATAACTCAGAGGTGATTTTCATTAATTATAACTTATTCCCTTTCACCTAACGGAATTCGCTGCAAGTTAAGATTAATTACTCTTCCTCTTCTTAGTAACTCATTTATTTTTAATTTAATTCTAATATAGTCGCTGTTTTAATGTCTGTCAAGAGTAAAAAAGCAGTAATCGTAAATTTTACGGTTACTGCTTCAAATACGTTATTTAATTTCTTTTTCGTAAATATAATCGCGGGTCATCGGTAAGTATTTACCAGAAGCGCCTTTGGAGATCAAATATTGAATGACATCAATATTGCCGGATTCAAATGAAGCGGCCGCCGCTTGTAGGTAAACGTCCCACATTCGGATAAAACGTTCATCTTGTAATTTGCTAATTTCAGCTAAATGATCTTTGAAATTTTTATCCCAAATTTCCAAAGTATGTTGGTAGTGACGCCGTAATGGTTCCACGTCGTCAATTTGTAAACCAGCATCAATGATGTGTTGGGTATTTTCAACTAGACCAGGGACATAGCCGCCAGGGAAGATGTACTTGGTTAACCAAGCGTTAGTGGCGCCACCTTGTTGCCGGGTGATACCATGGATCAGAGCAACACCGTCGTCTTTGAGGTATTTGCCAACTGTTTTGAAGTAAAGTTCCAAATTTTCTTGGCCGACATGCTCAAACATACCAACTGAAGTCACATAATCAAATGGACCGTGCTTCAATTCACGATAATCAACTAGTTGTACGTCCGCAACAGCTTCTAGTCCGCGATCAGTAATTTGTTTTTGAACATAATTGTACTGTTCTTGGCTTAAAGTGATCCCAGTTACCTTAAGACCATATTCTTCAGCAGCTGTTAACATCAAGGTACCCCAGCCACAGCCAATATCTAGTAGCGTACGTCCTGCTTGAGGGTCTAACTTGTTAATAATATGGCGAACTTTGTTCATTTGGGCTTGCTCTAATGTGTCTTCAGGTGTTTGGAAATAAGCACAAGAGTAGGTCATGGTTGAATCTAACCACAATTGATAGAAGTCATTACCGACATCATAGTGGCTTTGCACGTCTTCTTTACTGTGCTTTTCGTTATGTGATTGTTTCGGTAAAAAACGAATGTACTTGGCATTGCGCATGAAACTATCAGCATTTTCGTACGCAGCTGTTAATAATTTCTGAATGCTGTAAGGGCCACCCGTTATTTCGATTTTACCATCCATATAACCTTCACCTAAAGCCAGTGAAGCGTTGTTCAAGATTTCTTTCATCGGGATCGCTTCTTTAAACGTGATCGTTACTTCTGGTTCACCATCACCATAAACCGCGCTTTTTCCATCCCAATAATTAACTTTAACTGGGATGTTGAATGAATGACCGAAAAGAGTCTTATAGAACGTTTTTTCAAGCATTGAAACTATCCTTCCTCTCGTAAAAAAAGGGAATGTGACAAAAGGCGCCTAACTTCTAGAATATCGTCTAGTTGGCAATATCGCTATGATTGATACTGGCGATCACTTTAGGTCACGACCCTGTAAATGACAGTATACGCTTATTTGTCAATGCTGATAAGTAAGTTGCAGAAATTATTGGCTGAAAATGTTATACTGCTTGCAGAATAGTGGTAAATTTTAATAGGTTATTGGTGGCGTGGAATAACCGCGTGAGCTTGGACGTAAAGTTACCAACTTAGATGCGCTAACTGAAAGAAGGTAAGTTAATTTGCAAGTGCTAGATTTAATTAATAAACGACGGCGTGGTGAAAAGCTGACCACCGCTGAAATTACTTTTATGACTAAAGCAATCGTTGCTAAAGAAATAACAGCTGCGCAAGTGGGGGCTTTTTTAGATACTTTTAGCTATCATGATATGACTACTACCGCTGAGCTAACCGATTTAACGATGGCATTGGCTTATTCTGGCGGTATTTATGACTTAAGCGATTTGCCAGGGATCAAAGTAGCACCACTGTCTACTGATGGATTAGGTGATAAAACTAGTTTGGTTTTACTGCCATTAGTGGCCAGTGTTGGTGTGCCGATTCTGCAAGTGGCAACGCCGTTAACACAAGAATTGACTAGCCCATTGACGCGCTTAGCCGCAATACCACAGTTGCGAACCGAGTTGGCCGCGGATGAGTTTGTCAAGATCCTACGCCAAGCTAATGCGGTGGTCGCCGCCCCAGTTGCTGAATTGGCACCGCTGCAACAAAAACTTGCGCAGCTAGAATCAGAAACAGATACTGCGCAAGTTCCTGCCCTAATGGCTAGCCGCCTACTGAGTTTAGCCATTGCTGCTGGTGCGGATGCCCTAGTGGTTGACATTAAGACTGGTAATAATTGTCTGACCCTAGTGCAAGCACAACAAGTTGCCAAATTAGTGGTTGCGGTTGGTACTGAAGTTGGTCGGCGGACACTGGCCGTTGTTTCTGATCTCAACCAACCAGTCGGCAATGCTGTCGGCGCCAGCTGGGAAATTCGTGAAGTTATTGCCACGTTAAAAGGTGGCGGTCCAGCTGACTTGCGTGAACTGGCATTATCACTAGGCGCACAATTGGCTGTGTTAGGTGGTTATTTAGGAACGGTTGCTGATGCTCGTGAGCAATTAAGTGCAAATTTAGAAAACGGGCAAGCTTTGGCTAAGTTTCGTGATTGGATTGCTGCTCAAGCTGGTAATGCTGATATTGTTGAGCAACCTGACTTACTGGCAACAGCGGAATTTACAGCCACAGCGCGTGCACCACGTTCAGGTTATGTGGCTGCTTGGGATATGGCACAATTAAAACAGTTACGCCAATTACTAGGTACCAACGCTGGCGTGGGCTTTGTTTTGCATAAGAAAATTGGCGACTCAGTTGAAGCCGGTGAAGCTTTGCTGACGATTTATAGTGGTCAAGCAGATATTCAGCCGGCCTTAAAACTAGGTCAACAAGCCGCAACAATTGCCGATACTGCTCCCGAACACCGGTTACTATATGATGTGATCGATAGCGCGATAGAGCAGGAAAATCAGAATAATTAAAAATCTGCCAAATCAATTTAAAGTCATTGTTCAAAGATCCG
This sequence comes from Loigolactobacillus zhaoyuanensis, assembly GCF_003946385.1. GTDB lineage: Bacteria > Bacillota > Bacilli > Lactobacillales > Lactobacillaceae > Loigolactobacillus > Loigolactobacillus zhaoyuanensis. The sequence continues at coordinate 19,259 of NZ_RHOE01000040.1, read as the reverse complement.
CAAAAACAGCTACTTTTGCGGATTTTTTATATTTAATATTAGATGATAATGATTATAATCTATGCTATAATAAGACTGATTAAAAGGGGGTGCAGGTGATGACATTATTAGAATTAAAAGATATTGGTTATCAAGTGGCCGACGTCACCGTATTGCAGCAAATCAATCTACAGGTTGCCGAGCAGGACTATATCACAATTACGGGGCCATCTGGTAGCGGGAAAAGTACGCTGCTACGAATCATTGCCGGTTTGCTGACTAGAACGAGTGGTCAATTATTATTAGCGGGTAAAGAGTGGGCTGACTATGATCCGATTTTATATCGTCGTCAAGTATCCTATGCGGTGCAACAACCACAGCTATTTGGTCAAACTGTAGCTGATAATTTACGCTTTCCATTTCAAATTCGCCAACAGAATTTTGATTCAAAGCAAGCGACTGCAGCCTTAGCTCGCGTTAATCTACCAGTCGCCTATTTAGATAAGCCGATCAATGATTTATCTGGTGGCGAACGGCAGCGGGTGGCTATTTTGCGTCATTTATTATTTCCGCCGCAGCTTTTATTGCTCGATGAGATCAGTACGGGACTAGATAATGAGAATAAACAAATCTTACATCAAGAAATTATGCGGATGAACCGGGAAAAGGGAGTCACTATTTTAGCAGTGACCCACGATAATGAAGAAATCAATGGGGCTAATCGCTTAGTTAAGATCGTGGCTGGACGAATGGAGGTGGGCCAATGAACCTAGCAGTGAGCAACACTACTTTGATTTTCGCTGTTTTATTGGTTTTTGTGGCGTTGGCTATTGGTTACCGTGAAAAACTAGGTATGAATAAGGATATTATTATTGGTGTGATTCGTGCCATTGTCCAATTAATTGTGGTTGGTTATTTGTTGAAATATGTTTTCCACGTCAATAATGTGTGGCTGACCTTAGTTTTAATGCTGATCATTATTTTTAATGCGGCCTACAACGCTAGTAAACGCGCAGCCGGCATTCGTCATGCTTTACCGATTTCGTTACTAGCGATTCTATCCAGCACAGGTTTAACCCTGGTGGTATTGGTTTTCTCTGGTTCAATTAAGTTTATTCCGGCGCAAATGATCCCAATTTCAGGGATGATCGCTAGTAATTCGATGGTGGCGATCGGGCTATGTTATCGTAATATGAATACCAGTTTCCGCGATCGGCGCCAGCAAGTATTGGAGCGTTTAGCTTTAGGTGCAGATTTACGACTAGCTTCCATCGATATCGTTCGCGAAAGTATTCGTACTGGCATGTCGCCAACCATTGATTCCGCCAAAACAGTTGGGATCGTTAGTTTACCAGGAATGATGTCCGGCTTAATTTTTGCGGGGGTTGATCCAGTCCATGCAATTAAATACCAAATTTTAGTGACTTTTATGTTATTATCAGCCACTAGTATTGGTTCAGTGATTGCCTGTTACTTAGCTTATCGCCAGTTTTTTAATGAACAAAAGCAATTATTATAACAAATTAGTTAGCGAGTCGAGCATATTTCTGCTATACTAAAAACATAGTAAATCACGCGTATAATGGTTCAGCGTCGAGTCTAATGGCTCCCGCTGGACCTTTTTTGCGCTCTAGGAGGAATTTTTTACATGGAATTTTATCAGAATTTACCACGGAACCGGAAAGAGTTTGCTTTGTTTATGGCGGTGATCTCATTGATCTCAGTCAATATTATTGCGCCGTTGATCACCAGTTTTGAAATTGGGTTTCACTGGCAAACTTGGGCCAACGTGTTGCCGATCATACCGTTTATTTGGTTGGCGGTCATTGTATTTGTCCTAGCAACTTATCAACCGGCAGCCTGGTTGACTAGCAAAATTGTTGCTGAAAAGGATAGTTTTAATGTTCATATTTTGACTAATATATTATGTACTGTCTTCATGATGTCGATTGGTCTAACGGTTGTTGGAACTTGGATCGGTCAACAACACATTAGCTGGGAACCGCTGCAACACTTCTTTTATCGCTGGCCACGTAATTTTGCTTTAGCTTTTGCGGTGGAATTACTGATTGCCCAGCCGATTGCTCGATGGGTGATGCGTCTGCTGCATCAACGGCAAGAACGGCAAAAAATTGCAGAATAAGTAGTTTTAAAGTTGACTAGTATTTTATGATGGTTCCGCCACTGCTTTTATGATTAAAGTAGGCGGAACTTTTTATTTTCGAGTTTGTAATTTAACAATATTAAAGTATCGGTTGTCGAATTGAAAAGTAATATTGTTGGTTTAGTTTTTTACAATGTGCCTAACCTAAACTAACACAAAGTATCAGACAAGCTTCCGGTAATTTTATTTGTTATAGTAAAAATAAAGTCACCGGAAGTGAGGACGTTAAATGAAAGCTTATCTGAAATTTTTGACCATGATCATTGTCTCCACCACGATCATGTACGGATTGATGTTCTTCAATATTTTTCAATTTAGTGATTATTTTTTTAGCCAAACAATGTTTTGGATGGCATTACTGATGGGCGCGACGATGGCAATCGTCATGCTGCTATTCATGTGGCCGATGTACAAGAATAAACGTGTTAATCAGCTAATTTTACTAGGCAGCGCATTAATTTTTGCTGGTTCTTTGTATTTAGTGCGTAGCCAAGCAACCGTTAACGATACGGCATGGCTACAGGGGATGATTCCCCACCATTCGATGGCTATTTTGACTAGTGAGCGGGCGCAACTAAGTGATCCAGAAGTTAAAGCATTAGCGGAACAGATTGCGAAAACACAACGGCAGGAGATTCAGCAAATGGAACAATTACTGAATAAAGTAGCGAAATAATATAATTTAAGATATTAGAAAATAAGTCTGACCAAGCTGCTAAATGGTTATCGGTCAGGTTTATTTGATTATAAATGCTTGACCTTAATTTATTGCCAGCCTATATTTTGTAGTAAGTACTGGCCACAAAAACAGATTTGGCTCGATGATACTTGGTGGCACAATTAATAATTGAAGGGGCTTTAAAAATGACAAAGATTGAAACAGTTGAAATTGGCCGAAATAAATTTGTTGTGGGACAAAAGGAAAGTGAAACCGCTCAGGGTCACGATTTATTAGTTGAAGTGTTGGCGGTCTCATTGAATCCAGTTGATTTAAAGCATGTTGAGTCCTATCAATCAGGAAATCAAAAAATTGTGGGTTACGATGGTGTTGGCACCGTGATCGGTATTGGTGAGCAAGTGACTAATTTTCAAGTGGGTGATCAAGTTTATTATGCTGGAACAACGACCCGCGCGGGCAGTTTTCAGGCTGAACAGTTAGTTGATGAACGACTAGTGGCGAAAAAACCAGCGCAGTTAGCTGCCGCTGAAGCAGCGGCTTTTCCCTTAGTTAGCTTGACGGCTTATGAATTGTTATTTGAAAAATTTAATTTCATCCCCCAAGCTGGGGCGAATAAAGGTCGCTCAGTGCTTTTGATCAATGGTGCTGGGGGCGTTGGTTCAGTTGCTAGTCAGTTGGCTAAATGGGCGGGCTTAACAGTATACGCCACAGCCAGTCCCAAAAATTTCACTTGGTTAACTCAGCACGGTGTTGATGTTCCAGTCGATTATCATGCTGGGCAACCGAATAGTCTACAACAGTTGGCTGACGATCAATTTGATGCCATTGCGGTGTTCTACAATATTGAAAGCTATTTGCCGCGGCTGGTGCAACTGGCTAAACCATTTGGGCACATCGGGACTATTGTCGGCACACAAAAGCCAGTCGATATTGCCCTGCTAAAAAATAAAGCCTTATCCTTCGATTGGGAATTTATGTTCACTAAAGCACGCGAACAATACCGTATGGCCAGCCAAGGGCAGATCCTCAGTCAAGTAGCTGAATTGATCAATAGTGGTGAACTCAAATCAATTAAAACGAAAACTTATTCGGGATTAAACGCTGCTAACTTGAATACCGCCAGTAAATTAATTGCTACTGGTCATACGGTTGGTAAAGTCACGCTAACCGTTTGAACAAAATATTAGCTAAGTTGCCATAAGTCAGGTGGGGTTGCATGCCGCAAATTTTAATCGGCGCATTTGAGATGCTATGATTGTGGTAACTAATTCATGTCACTTGTAGGGCTAACTGATGACCATTATGGAAGGGGTAGATCAAAATGACGTTTAACGTGATCAAACTACCAGAACAAATTATCGTCGGGCTGGAAACGGCGGTGCCGACGATTGATTTAGCCGGGATGAGCCAAGTTAAAGCTGAAGTTATTGCTAAATTAAAAGCAGAACAGGCGGCACTGACCTCTGCAGCGGTCGATGATGAATTCTATGGGATTAACTTCACCACTAACGAGCAGAATTATTTGGCTGGTGTGAAAGTGGCGGCGGCAACACCAACTGATGCCAGCTATACAGTAGCAGCCGGGCTGTATGCCCAATTTACGACCACGGTCATTGAGCGCTCGGCAATCGATCAATTTATTGCCGGTGCCTATGCTAGCTTAAATGAATCAGCTGAGTATCAGCTTGTTGGTGGTCACAATTTAGAAGTGATCACATCCTTAATTAATGGCCACGGTACTTTTCAACTTTATATCCCAGTTGTCGCTAAGTAAGTGACAGCAAAAAGCTGCTGACAATTTGTCGGCAGCTTTTATTTATCTCGGCAATTATTGGCAGCAATATCGGGACTTTTTTGGTTGAGCTAATGGTCGCGCGATATAATTTAAAATTAGGCTTGACCTTAACGTAACGTTAACCTGTAAACTCACTTATAAGCAGGTCGATGAGGGGAGAATTTTAAAATGTATACGATTCAGCAATTAGCTCGATTGGCTGGCGTCAGTACACGGACGCTGCGTTACTATGATCAAATTGGTTTGCTTAATTCACAGCGTGGGGAAAATGGTTATCGGCTATATGGCGAAGCCGAGGTGGACCTACTGCAGGAGATCCGCTTTCTGCGTTTATTTGATATGAAGTTAAGCCAAATTCAACAAATTATTCACCAACCACCAGCGGCCCGCGCTCGGGCTTTGCGGCACCAACGCATTAAGATTGTGCAAGAGCAGACGCGGTTGACTCATTTGCTACAAACCCTCGATCAGGTGCTTGACGAACAGAAAGGAGTGACAACAATGACAGATCAAGAGAAATTTGCTGCTTTTAAAGAAAAACAAGTCGCTGAAAATGACGCTCAATATGGTGAAGAGATCCGCGCTAAGTATGGTGAAGAAACCATCACGCAAAGTAATGAAAAGTATTTAAATTTAACGGCCACTGAAATGACGGCAATGGAACAAATTAATGCTGAGTTAATGCTAACTTTACAGCAAGTAACCATTGAGCAAGATATTACCAGTTCAACTGCTAAGCGAGTTTTCGCTCTACACAAAAAATGGTTAGGCTACTCTTGGGCTAATTATACCGCTGCTGCTCATCGTGGCCTCGGTGAAATGTACGTTAACGATCCGCGCTTTGCTAAATACTACAATAAGGGTGCCCATTCGCCAGCGGCGGCAGAATGGCTTAATCGAATCATTCAACAGTATGCGCGCGATTAATGATCATTGCACGGCTGCGCGGAGATAGTGTAAGAATTGATTGATAGCAGCATTTTGTGACTGAGCTGGTGAAATTAATTGTAATTCACTAAAAATTGGGATCGTTAATGGTCGTATTTTAAGTTTAGTTGTCATAAATGGGGCTGCTGAACGTTGAAACAGTAAGGTGACTTGTTGCGAATTCTCAACTACACTGAGAATAGTTTCAATGTGAGTACTTTCAAACCGAACATTTGGTGTAAAACCAGCACGTTCGCAGAGGGTGATCACGCGTTCATAGATGCCAGAGCCTGGTGGTAACAGAGTAAATTCGAAATCAGCGAGTTCAGTAATACTGATTTCTTTTTTTGCTGCCAGCGGATGCGCCGCGGGTAGAACTACCATTAATTGATCACGGTAAAGATTTTCGCTACGGTACGCTTTATTTAAATGATCAGTTTGTAGATCGCGTACAATTGCGATATCAAGGCTACTAGTCTGCAATTGTTCGATCAACTGATCACCTTTGAGTTCGCGTAAACGCAAATTAATTTGGGGATAATCGGCCATGAATTTAGTTAGGGCTTGCATTAAACCGTATTGAGCTAAAATCGGTACTGTGCCGATCAAAATACTGCCACGTTTCAGGGTTTGATATTCTTGTAATTCGGTTTGCATTAAATCATATTGGGTAGTGATCAATTTGGCGTAGCGATAAAACGACTCGCCGGCTTCGGTAATTTCTAGGCGGCGTCGATTTTGTGTACTCACTAAAGCGACACCAACAAGTCGTTGAATGGTCTGCAAGCGCTTTGACAATGCTGATTGAGTCATATTAAGCTGTTCGGCAGCCCGTGAAATGTTTTTTATTTGGTAGATCTGAATGAAGGCCTGTAAATCTTCTAGATTCATTAGGTGTTACCTCCTGATAGTCCATTTAGGAATAATGATAAGCCAAACGCGATTTGTTCGCAATTATTGGTGCTGGTAAACTGATTATAATAAACAGAAAACGGAGGCTTTAGCATGCGGCGAATTATTATTGGCGTGACCGGAGCATCAGGCACGATTTATGCGATCGACCTATTACAGAAGTTAGCACAGATTCCTGAGATAGAAACACATTTAGTTTTAAGTCAGTGGGCTAAACAAAATTTAGCGCTGGAAACTGATTTTACCTTAAGGCAAGTTCAGCAACTGGCGGATGTGACTTATAATATTAATGACCAAGCTGCAGCAATCGCCAGCGGCTCGTTTTTGAATGATGGCATGATCATTGTGCCGGCGAGCATGAAAACTGTTGCTGGGATAGCAACTGGATTTGGCGATAATTTAATTTCTCGAGCAGCGGATGTGGCTTTAAAAGAACAACGTAAATTAGTGATCGTACCACGAGAGACACCACTCAGTGTGATCCATTTGGAGAATTTAACTAAGTTAGCCCGCTTGGGGGTACAAATTATTCCACCGATGCCAGCTTTTTATGATCATCCACAGACGATTCAAGATATCGTAAATCACCAAACGATGAAATTATTAGATGCTTTGGCGATTCCTAATCAAGTAGCGCCACGGTGGCAAGGAGATGGCATAGCTAAATGAATCAAACAACATTCAGTGTCACTAAAGTTGGTTATACCATGACCGTAATAGTACAACAGATCGGCTCTGATCTGCTGTTAAATATTACTGGCGGTGATCATCCGCATATCGGTACGGTGACTACATTTGGTCGTCATACACCGCTGGCAACAGTCCGTTTCCCCAGCCACGATGGTCGTGTGCATAAAGACGACGTTTTAGCCGCAGTGATCGCTCAACAAATTAAGCAGCAAGTAACTGGCAGCTGCACGATCACCGCTGGCGTACACGTTGATCAAATTAGCCAGCAACAAATTAACGCAGCGGCAGGGATGGCGGAAGCTTTAGGCCAACAGATCAGCACATGGTTAGCTGTTCAGCCAGTGACTAGTGGCGCGCCGCAATATTATAAAGATACAGAACAACCAAGGTAGGTTTATCATTTACTAGTAATTGAAATTCAGCGGCAACTATTGACAGGGTCAACTTTCCGCTGTAGTCTAGTAATTAAATATTGATTAGAAAAAGATGAGTAAATTATGATACCGTTTAGCGAGCTTCTGGTTAGTGAAAAGAAGCCGGTTAATAATTGAAGATGGTCTTTGGTGAGAGCAGTGGTGAGCCTTAGGGGTAAACCGCTGACGGTTAGGCGTCCGTTATTGCGTTGGAGCTATTTAGCTCACTGAGGAAATATTTAATTATTTCGCAATTAAGGTGGTACCGCGATTTCATCGCCCTTGACGTTTAGTCAGGGGCTTTTTTTATTTAATTTTAGGGGGAATTTTTAATGACAGCACCTTATCGTTTTGACCAAGTAGGTAGTTTATTACGGACGACTGCGCTGAAGCAGGCCCATCAACAATTTACTGCTGGCGAAATAGATGCAGCAGCGCTACAAACGATTCAACAAGCCGCAATCAAGCCAATCGTTGAAAAACAGATTAAGTTGGGACTACATGCTGTGACTGATGGTGAATTTAGTCGCTCATGGTGGCATTTAGATTTCCTGTGGGGGTTAACCGGCGTCGATAAATATGATTATGAAAAGAGTTATAAATTTCATGGCAGTAAAACGCGCACTGATAATGTAACGTTGACTGGTAAAGTTGCTTATAATCCTGATCATCCGTTTTTTGCAGCATTCAGTTATTTGCAATCATTAGTCCCAGCTGGTGTGGTGGCTAAACAGACGATTCCTTCACCAAGTATGTTGTTCCGCGACAATCGTAGTGATAATGCGGCACAATTTTACGCTGATCATCAAGACTATTTGGATGACTTGGCTACCGCTTATCATGAAACGTTGCTGCGTTTTTATGCCTTAGGCTGTCGTTACATTCAATTGGACGACACGACTTGGGCCTATTTGATTGATCGGCTAAACGCTACTAAGGACGATCCAACGGCACAAAAGGGCTATCAGCAGATCGCTGAAGATACGGTTTATGTGATCAATAAATTACTGGCTGGTTTACCAGCTGACCTGACGGTAACGACACATATTTGCCGCGGTAACTTCCGCTCGACATTTTTATTTTCAGGTGGTTATGAAGTAGTAGCCGACTATTTAGGTCAGTTAAACTATAACGGATTGTTTCTTGAATACGACAATGATCGGGCTGGCGACTTTGCACCGTTAGCTAAAATCTGGCAAGGCGACACAAACAAACGAATCGTACTGGGGCTAGTGACCTCTAAATTTCCTGAATTAGAAGATCAAGCAACCCTGATCAAACGAATCAATGAAGCGGCAGCCTATGTGCCATTGGCTAACTTGGCGCTATCAACGCAATGTGGTTTTGCTTCAACTGAAGAAGGTAATCAGCTGACTGCTGATCAACAGTGGGCTAAATTGCAGTTAGTGATCGACACGGCGAAAAAAGTTTGGCCAGAAGCCAAATAGCGTAGTCTCAGCCTTAAAGTGAAATTGGATACTTAGTCGTAAAAACCAAGGTGAGATATAAGTTTACTGGTTCCTTCTGAACTTTGTCTACAAGCAGAGTAAGTTAACTTCCATTTCGGCGAGCAATGGTTGAACATTCAAACGTTGATTGTTTAAGTAGCAAAACTAGTGACAATCAGAACGAAAATGCCGGTAAAACAGTTGAAAGACTGTTTTACCGGCATTTTTATGCGCATATAACTTAACTTTAAAACTGCGAATCACTAATCATCACCGGTTAATCCTAATTGAACTAATTAAGCCGATTAACCTGATTCATAAGATAGTGTTCTAACGCTGCCAAGGTAAAATGGAGGCACTGGCGTATCACTGTCGCTCGTTCTTAATGACACTATTTACAAGTATCGTAATTAGTACTTATTTGCTAAACAGAGCTTGCTTCCCGTTGTCGATTGAACTAAGGCGGAAACCGCCAAGTTCAAGTCGCACGCGTTCCAAACGCCAGCGCCGGAATAGAACCGAACTAAATCTGCTCACGAGTTAGCATGACAGCCAAACTTTAGAAAGAATCAATTTACTTGTGTCACAGTCTTTTGTATATTTTTAGTAAATTTAGTGTCGGCGTAAGTTCTTTTTATTGCCTACCATGCGCTTAATTTTAGCGGCAGTAATTTGGCGACTATTCATTGTTGCATATTCGATTTCACGTGTTAGCCGGTGGTAGTCAGTTAATCGCTTCGGATTTAGGCTACCCGCAGTAATGGCAGCTTGAACCGCACAACCAGGTTCTGATCGATGCTGGCAATCGTTAAAGCGACATAGCCGAGCTAATTCAGTAATATCAGGAAAGTTTTGCGTTGCGGCGGTAGTGGTACTACTGGCCACACCAACGCCACGAAGACCTGGCGAATCGATCAATGCTGCGCCATTGGCCAGATAATATAAATGTCGTGCAGTGGTGGTATGGCGACCTTTTCCATCATTTGCACGACTAGCTTTGGTTGCCTGCAATTGTTGCATCGCTACGATATTAAGCAGTGTTGACTTACCGACTCCAGAGGAACCGACAAAAATAGCAGTAGTGGTAGGCGTTAAATAAGCCAGTAATTCAGCTTTTATCGCTGTTGGATCAGTGTTAGTTGTCGTGATGATCGGTACACCGAAGGCAATTTCGGCTAGTTCAAGTTGGCGAGCAGCCAATAAGTCTGGTTCCAGATCTGCTTTAGTTAGTACGATCACTGGGGAAGCACCACTGTCCCAAGCCAAAGTCAAATAACGTTCTACTCGACTTACGCTAAAGTCAGCGTTTAACGACATTGTGACAAAAACTGTTGTGATGTTGGCAGCGACGACTTGCTTTTGCTGGCCGCTGCTACGCGTTAATAAGGTTTGACGTGGTAATAGTGCGGTGATTAGAAACTTGTCTTGATCGTAGAGTTGACCACTGACAAAATCACCGATCACAGGTAAGTCATCGCCGATCTGCAGCCGTCCAGTTAAAGTTGCTTGGTGGACGCTGCGATCATTGAAAATCACTTGATAATGATCGTGACTTTGGAAAATAATTCGTGCGGTTGGTTGTTGCTCGGTTGGAAAATTAAGCATGTTTAGGCCTCCAATATTTTTTTGGGTTTATTGGAGGATTCACTGTGTCGGCACTATGCGCGGACAGTGTCCTCCCTAAACATAACTTCTTCTGGCTTTAACATAAGGCAATTGCTCACTTTCATTTTAGATTAGCATCAGTATAACAAAAAGTAGTGGAAAAACAACTAGCGTGGCACAGAACGCTCAGTAATCGACGAAAAAGGGTACCGCCACATCAAAAAACCTCGCCAAGTGTTCACCTGACGAGGTTTGTCGTACCTATGATTTGCCAACTTGTTGCCGTTCTAAAATATTACCACGCTTGGCATCGATTCGGAGCCGCACAGTGTGGTGCGCGCGACTTGTGATCAAGAGCTCGTAATAAGTAATACGATGTGCTTTAGCCAATGTATAGGCGATGATATGACCGTCATTGATCTCACTGATCGCCACTTGTTTGATCGCACTAAATGATTTTAGACCTGTTAAAACCAATGGCTCACGGGCTGCATTTGCCTTTGACAATTTGGTGTGCGATTGCTTGGTGATGATCGGTTGCATTGCGTTGATCGATAAACGATAATAGCGCTGCTTATTTCGTGCTTGGACATTGTATCGGTAAAAGCGACCTTGCTTGCTAAGGGTAATTTTTAAAATTTGTGCATGCGGTAATTGCTTCTGAACCAGCCTTGCCACTTGGTCAGTTGAAACTTTAGCGGTAAAGACGCCTTGACTAGGATCTTGACGGTACGGTGCCGCTGCTTTTTTCTCGGTGTTTGGTTGAACGATACCACAGCCACTTAACAATAGCAGCAGAAATAAAAGTGGCCATAAACGTTTAGCTTTCACGATACGTTCCTTTCTGAATTAAATCGTTTAATTACGGAGACTTAGCAGACGACGTATTTCTGGTACGGTGCCTTTATCGCTAGTGAAAATTAAATGATCATCTTGTTCAATAAAAGTGTCACCATGAGGCGCGATAAATTTACCATTACGATAGATGCGGCTGATCGTAATACTTTCAATAAAAGGTAGCGATTGTAGTTCGCGACCGGTAAAACGACGATTACGCACAGTAACTTCGTAGAGCCCAGCGTCATTATCGGTCAATAATTTAAGCGTCGATGGCGATTCGATCATTTCGCGTAACATACTAATGTTGATATCAAAACTATTGTAGATCTCAACACCTTGTTCAGCTAGAACATCATAACGGTCGTCAGTTACATCACGCGCCTCAAAACGGGCAATGATTCGGGGCACATGATGCTGAATAGCGGTTGTCGCTAGCTGGACGTTAACTTCATGTTCCAAATGACCTAGGACTAAGATATCCGTATCAAACGCCGCTGCAGTCAGTAGCGACTGCTCAGATAGATCAGGAAGTAATGTCACGTTACGGGCCTCACTATTATAGGTGCTGTAATTTTTAGGTTGGTCAGTCAACATTTGAATATCGTACCAACCTTTAGATAAGCGTTGCGCCACCGGAACCGTTAAAATATTAGTTCCAACAAAAGTGACGCGGGTTTTGACCAGATCTTCTTTTTCTGGTTGGTAAAGGCGATTAAAGATAATCGGGGAACAAATACAAGTTAAGACGGCGGCTAAGGTAAAGGCGCCAGATTGCTGGCTACTGATCACGTGGAGGTTTTGCGCCATTTGTAGTGTCGGCAAGACTAAAGTGATCGTAGTGGAAGCTAGGAAACTGCTGGCAACGGCATTTTTAAGCGTGAAGCGTTGCCGAAATATTAGGATCGGCACTGCTTTTGCCAATAAGAAACAGATGAAAAATACGGGAATTAAAATCAATGAATTGCGATCGGCTAGCAAGCTAGGCAGATTCAACTTAGCACCAGTGGTAATGAAGAAAATCGGAATAAAAAAGCCGTAACCAATTGAGGTCAATTTATCACGAGTGGCTTTGCTGGGTTGCAATAATTTCATGACAATGCCGGCGAGAAAAGCACCCAGAATATTCTCTGCACCAACTTGTTCAGCAATGGTCACTAAGGCGAAAATCAGAAAAAAGGCCAGACGGATATCCAATTGCGTCGTTGTTTTATCAATTTTAGCAAAAAAGCGATAAATACTGCGAAACCGCATTAACAAAACGATCGCCGCTAGAAAAATCAATAAAACTAACCACAAACGGCCAGAGTGACCGCCGTTAAGCGAGGCATAGGCGGTCAGGGCCAGTAACGGAATGATTTCACCTAAGGCAGCGGTTAATAAAATAGTCTGGCCTAACGTTTTACTGAGCAGCTCTTTTTCCGTTAGTGCCGCAATAACCACGCCGAGGGCGATCGTCGAAAATAAAATAGTCGCTAGCAGAATATCATTGAATAAGCCGGTGATCTGCAATAACCAGCCTAGCAAACCGGCACTGATCACGATACCGACATACGCACCAACGGCTAACTTCAACGGTGTCCATTTAACTGGTGCCGCACCGTTGATGCTTTTTTGTGGTTTAAATAAGTTGAAATCAATTTCCATCCCGGATAAAAAGATGAGAATGATCACGCCTAAAGTTGATAATTGGTTAAGACTGGAAGTTAGCGTGACCCAATGCAACAAGCTTTTGCCTAACACAATGCCCACAATAATTTCGGCTACTGCGGTTGGAATCACTGAGATGTTAAATCGCGCCATCACTAACGGCGTCATTAAAGCCGCTAGCAAAACAATTAATAAGGACAATTGAGCCATAAAAGAATCTCCTTTTTGGTAAAGATCACTGCTTTATTTTACGTTTGATGAAATTATATAGTCCAGCGCTAACACTTGGCAATAGCGCAATTACCACAATGCCTAGTAGAATAAGCGAAAAGTGTTGTTGGACAAATGGTAGTGCACCTAAATAATAACCTAAAAGGCTACCAGTGCCCACCCATAATAAAACGCCGATAAAATTATAAACGGCAAAGCGGCGATGGCTCATTTTAAACATCCCAGCGATCAGCGGAACAAAGGTACGGATCATTGGGATGAAACGGCCAAATATGACTGTTTTACCGCCGTGACGGATGAAAAATTCAGTCGCATTTTGTAGACGATCAGCCCGAATATGCCGTTTAAAAAAGCGCCAACGGCCTAGATGACGACCAATTTCAAAATTAACTGTATCACCGATCAGGGCGGCAAAGAAAAAAGTTATGCCCAATAGCCAAATATCAAGAAAAAATCCGTTGCGTGCTGCTAAAGTGCTACTGATAAAGATAATTGATTCGCCAGGTAAAAACGGAAAAATCACTAAGCCAGTTTCAATGAAGATAATTAGAAATAAAATGGCGTAACTCCAGGAACCAAAATATTGAAAAATTGGTAATAGTAATGTTTCTAAATGGGTCAAGCCGTAAAAAATGGTATGTAACATGCAGGATCCCTCACTTGTTGATTACTAATGGTACTTTCAGTTTACGCTTTGACTGACGATCCTGCTAGCTTTGCCGGCGGGGTTTTACATGAATTTAATTTTTGCGCCGGCCCTGTTAGTTGTAACGCTATCGTCGTAGTGATAAAATGGTTTATCCGAAATTATTTAAATTAGTTAGAAACGACTGAATAAATAATTTTGAAATACGGCCTGATAATAAGGTGTTACTGCGATTGTGGGAGTAGTAGGAGGTTAGCAATTATGGCTGATGTGGAAAAGCAACAAGAACAAGCACGTGTTGATGACGTGATCACAAAAATTAAAAGCACTGAAACTAGCTTAGAGGCGAAAATTGCTGAAGCTAAAACCGACGAGAAGCGCATCAATGATAATTTTTATAATGATGTGCGACTTAATGTCGGTTCGTATGAATCAATGATGGACACGGCATTATCGATTCGGCAGCAGCAACAAATGCTGAACGAGCGTAATAATAGCTGGCGGCATTCGGCACAGCAATTAGATGTTTTACAACGTCTAGAAAAAACGCCTTATTTTGCGCGGATCGATTTTAAAGAAGATAAGGCAAAAGCCGCAGAAACCATCTATATTGGGCTAAGCTCTTTTACTGATGGCAATGATCATTTCTTGATCTATGATTGGCGCGCACCGATCTCATCAATTTATTATGACGGTAATCTTGGCCGAGTGACGTATCAAACGCCTGATGGTGAGCAAGCAGTGGATATTGAACTGAAGCGGCAGTTCTTGATTGCTGATGGCAAAATCGAAACCATGTTTGATACCCAAGAAACGATCGGCGATCAAATGCTGATGGAAGTCTTAGGTGAGCGTGCCGATACGAAGATGAAGAGTATTGTCACCACGATCCAGCGCGAGCAGAACAAAATTATTCGTGATACCACTGCGCGACTATTGTTTGTACAAGGTGCTGCTGGCTCAGGTAAAACGTCAGCAATTATGCAACGAGTGGCGTACTTACTTTATCGCTATCGTGGCAATCTAAGCTCTAGCCAAGTGATCATGTTTTCGCCTAATCAACTGTTCAACGACTATGTGTCTAACGTGTTACCAGAATTAGGTGAACAAAACATGGTCCAGCTAACGTATTATCAATATGCAGCGCGGCGAATTCCTAGTTTAAAAGTTGAAGATCTATTTACCCAGTTTGAAAAAAATGAAACGGCTATAGATAAGCGTATCAATCAACTGAAAGGTAGCTTAGCTTTCTTTAAGGCTACGCAAGCGTACGCTAAGGGGCTTGGTAAAACGGGTATGCGTTTTCGCGACATCAAATTGCGTAATGAAGTTTTCATTGACCATGAACGTATTGCTAAAACGTACTATAAATATAACGCTAATTATCGACTTGGTAATCGACTGAACGCAACTAAGGAAGAATTACTGAAGTATTTTGGTCATCGGGTCGATTCAGAAATGAAGGCCAAATGGGTCAGTGAGTTTATTCAAAATTTGGATGATGAAGGGATGCGTAAGTGGTACGGTAACCATCCACGTAATTTTGAAAATGGCGATAAGGAATTTCGTTTCTTAGCGCGGCGGGTCGTAACGTCTGCCTTTGATAGTGTTCGGCGTGGCGTTGTGCGCAATCATTTCTTAAACATTAAAGCGCAGTACATTGATTTTTTGCGGCAGGTGCCACAATATATCAATTTACAGCAGTTTAATTTAACTGAAGAAGATTGGCAATTAAGTGTTAATCAAGTTTTGGCACAATTGCGCCAGAAACAAATCACCAGTGCAGATGTGACACCGTACCTTTACCTGTACGATTTAATGACTGGCAAACACGGTGATCGTGATATTCGTTATATGTTTATTGATGAAATTCAGGACTATACACCGTACCAATTAAGCTTCTTAAAATTCAGTTTTCCCAATGCTCGATTTACATTGTTAGGTGATTTGAACCAAGCTATTTTTACCCAAGAAAGTAGCCACAGTTTACTCAAAGAATTAGCGACCATGTTCACACCTGAGGAGACGCACGTTGTGCAATTAACACAATCTTATCGGTCGACGCAACAGATCACTGATTTTACCAAAGCTATTTTGCATAATGGTGAAGCGGTGAATGCCTTTGACCGGCAAGGTGAGTTACCTAACGTTGTACTTGCCCAGAGTGAGGCTAAATTATTGTCCGTGGTGCAACAGCAATTAGCGTTAAATACGCAGGCTAAGCGCGTAACGGCGATCATTACTAAAACACTGCCGGAAAGCCAAGCCTTGTATGAACAGTTACATGCGCAAGGTGAAAAGGTTACACTAATTCGTTCAGAAAATCAGCGTTTAGCGGCAGGGACGATCATTGTGCCTTCTTATTTAGCTAAGGGGTTGGAATTTGATGCGATCATTGCTTGGCAAGTAACCGCCGCTAATTATGGTGCCGACGATGAGCGTCAATTGTTATACACGATTGCTTCACGCGCGATGCATCGGTTAACGATTTTAGCACAAGGCGAATTGTCACCTTTATTAGCTGACGTCCCAACTACGGCCTATGCTCTGAAGCAACTGGATTAAGTTAGCAGTAACTGCTCGATCGACGCCAGTTTGCTTTTTAGATGAAAACGGTTATACTTTAAATTAATTGAAAGCAGGGGAGCTGTTGTGAACAGCTGAGAGGAAAATAAATTTTCGACCCTTTAAACCTGATTGGTTAAGACCAGCGGAGGGAGCTATTTTTATCGGTAGAGCACATCCTGCAATGGGGATGTGCTCTTTTTGTTTGGCGTGTTGCTTTCAAAAAAACAAGGAGGATTTATAATGCAACTTTCATTACTGAACCAGTTACGCGACCAGAACCCAGTTATTTTAAACATCTCAAACTTTGTGACTGTGCAGGATGTCGCCAATGGGCTTAATTCACTTGGCGCTTCACCGATCATGTCGGAGGAAATCGCTGAAGCAGATGCGCTAGTGCAAATGAGTGGGGCAGTAGCCCTGAATTTAGGCGCTTTTACTAAGCAACAATTAGCACATATTCAAAAAACTGGTGAGCTAGCAAATAAATATCATAAACCATTGATCGTTGACCCAGTAGCCATTGGTGCGGTTGCTTACCGGCGTGAAGTTGCTGAACAACTATTTCAGCAGTTTCAAGTCGATATTATTCGGGGCAATGCTGGGGAGATCGCCGCTTTAGCGGGGATGGACTGGCAAGCCAAGGGCATTGACGCTGGCGAAGGTGACGGTGATAAAGTGACGATCGCGCAAGCAGCAGCAAACCAGCATCATTGCGTGGTGATCTTAAGCGGGCCAACAGATATTATTACGGACGGCACGCGGGTGGTACAAGTCAAAAATGGCACACCACTTTTTCAATTACACGTTGGCTCCGGCGATATGTTATCTAGCATTGTTGCTGCTTTTGCAGCGGTCAGTGGTGGCGATTATTTTGCCGCTGCGCAAACAGCTTGTTTGGTATTTGCGAGTGCTGGTGAATTGGTGGCAAGTGAGCTGCCGGCCGAATTGCCAGGCACTTTTGCAATGAAATTAATCGATGAGTTACATTTGGTCACGGTAGCAGAGGTTGAACGTGTGGCCCGCTTTGCCTAACATTAATAAATGTGCTTAAACAGAAAGGATCAATATTGTATGACTGAAATAAATGAGTTTCCCCAGACCTTGACCATTGCCGGTACTGATTCTGGCGGTGGTGCTGGAATCATGGCCGATATCAAAACAATGCAAGAGCGACACACGTTTGCGGCGGCCGTTGTCGTTGCTGTTACCGCCCAGAATACACTTGGGGTGCAAGATTTTACTGCGCTACCCGCACAACTGATCAATGAACAATTTGCGTCAATTGCTGCTGATCTAAAGATTCGCGCCTGTAAAACAGGAATGTTGGCCGACGCAAAACACGTTAAGTTGGTTGCGGCTAACTTGAAAAAATATGATTTTGGCCCGCTGACAGTAGATCCAGTTATGATTGCTAAAGGTGGTGCGCCACTTTTAGCGGCTGATGCTATCGAAAGCGTTAAGACTAAATTATTGCCTTTAGCAACACTAGTAACGCCTAATTTACCTGAAGCGCAGCGCCTGACTGGTCTAACGATCACCACTGCAGCTGATATGGAAAAGGCGGCCCGAGAACTACAAAAATTAGGGGCAAAAAATGTTTTGATCAAAGGTGGTCACGCTGAACAGAACGAAGTACGTGATTATACGTTACTTGAGTCCGGCGAATCATTTTGGGTCAGTGCGCCGCGTGTGGCGACGAAACGGACGCATGGCACTGGTGACACCTTATCTTCTTGTATCACTGCGGAATTAGCTAAAGGTCAATCGATGACTGCAGCAATCCGGCTGGCTAAAAAATTTGTTGCTGCTGCAATTACCGACGGCATTCAGGTCGGTCACGGTCATGGCCCGCTGAATCATTGGGCTTACCGCAAGGAGGAAAATTGATGGAAATTGCATTTACGCCAGATCAATTGCGTGCTTACTTTGTTTGTGGAAGCCAAGATGTACCAGGCAAAGATTTAATAGCTGTGGTTAAAGCCGCTATTGCTGCCGGCATCACTGCTTTTCAATTTCGTGATAAAGGAATGAAGTCCAATCTAACTGTTGAACAGCGGTTAGATGCCGCGCAACAAATTCGTGAGCTTTGTCGGCGAGCAATGATTCCGTTCATTGTGGATGATGATGTTGATTTAGCTTTAGCGACGGCTGCTGACGGCATCCATGTTGGTCAATCTGATGAGAAAATCCAACAGGTGATCCAACAAGTGCGTGGTCAATTATTCGTTGGTTATTCCTGCTCTAATTTAGCGGAAATCACCGCGGCTGATCAGGTTGCTGGGATCGATTATTACGGTAGCGGGCCTGTCTTTGCCACCAATTCAAAAGCTGATGCGAGCCCGGTTATTGGCTTAGCTGGACTTAAGCAATTGGTAACAGTAGCGACTCGCCCGGTAGTTGCGATTGGGGGCATCACGGAAGCACAGTTAACTGCAATTCGCCAGACTGGTGCTGCTGGGTCGGCTGTGATCTCAATGATCGCACAAAGTGATGATCTTCAGCGGACAGTAACCGCAATGCGCCAAGTCTGAATGGAGGAAATAATGGAAAATAAAAAAGTGATGCGCTGAAGTGAACCCCCGGTATTGGACCAGAATCCAATACCGGGGGTTTTACTATGACTAAATATACTAAGCAGTTTAAACTGCAGGTGGTTCAAGACTATCTCACTTCTTCGTTAGGGATTGTATTGATTGCTAGAAAGTACCAGATCAA
>NZ_RHOE01000004.1 GCF_003946385.1 Loigolactobacillus zhaoyuanensis | reverse complement strand
CTAAATAGGCTATTAATGGTGTATGCACTCGAATCCTTCTTTCTGGATTTTCTTGTTGTTCGCACACCAAGAATACCAGAAAAAGACGTTCGGGTGTTTTTTAATATTCGGAAATTAATAACAAAAACGAGGTACGTTTGACAGTACCGCAACGGGAGAGGTGGAAGTTTAATGAATCGTTTAGCCGTGGACTTACCAGGCCTTAAATTAAAAAATCCAATCATGCCTGCCAGTGGTTGCTTCGGTTTTGGCCAACGCTACGCTGAGTTTTATGATCTTGACCAATTAGGGGCAATTATTGTTAAAGCTGCTACTTTAGAACCACGAACGGGCAACCCCACACCGCGGGTAGCGGAAACCACTAGTGGCATGCTCAATGCGATCGGCCTACAAAATCCTGGTATTGAGGCTATTATGACCGAAAAATTACCCTGGTTACAACAACGCTATCCAGCGTTACCAGTCATTGCTAACGTCGCTGGATCAGCCGAAGCCGACTATGTAGAGGTTTGTCGCCAAATTGGGACTGCACCTAATGTTAAGGCGATCGAACTTAATATTTCTTGTCCGAATGTGGCGCATGGTGGCTTGGAATTTGGAACCGAGCCAGAGGCTGCTTATAACTTAACCAAGGCTTGTAAAGCAGTGAGTCAAGTACCGCTATACGTTAAATTATCGCCTAACGTTACTGATATTAAGGTGATCGCGCGGGCGGTAGAAGCGGCTGGTGCTGATGGCTTTACTTTGATCAACACCTTAGTCGGTATGCAAATTGATCTTAAAACCCGTAAACCTTTGCTGGGTAATCGTACAGGCGGACTTTCAGGCCCAGCAATCAAATCAATTGCGGTACGTCTGATCAATCAAGTTCATCACGTTTCAAAATTACCGATCATCGGTATGGGCGGGGTCATGAATGCAGCCGATGCCCTGGAACTAATGATGGCTGGCGCTAGTGCGGTCGCTGTCGGTACAGCAAATTTTAGCAATCCACAAGCCTGTCCAGATATTATTAATGCTTTGCCAGCAGCTATGGATCAATACCAAATCAAGGACTTGCCTAGTTTAATTGATGAAATGGCGGTGAATCCTGCATGAGTCGACCAATCATCGCTTTAGATTTCCCAGATCAAACAGCAGTTAAGGCTTTTTTAGCCCATTTTCCGCGTGACGAGCGCTTATACGTTAAAGTCGGTATGGAATTATTTTATAGTGTTGGGCCGGATATTGTCCGCTATTTAGTTGCGGCGGGGCATGATGTCTTTCTTGATCTTAAACTATATGATATCCCACATACAGTAGAACAAAGTATGCGTGTCCTTGGTGGCCTAGGTGTGCGCTTAACGAACGTTCACGCGGCTGGCGGCCTGAACATGATGCAAGCGGCTCAGAGTGGTTTGCTGGCTGGTAGTCTAGCTAATCAAACTTTACCTGAATTGATCGCAGTCACCCAGCTAACTTCCACCAGTGAGCAGCAAATGCAACAGGAACAATTAGTAAACACTGATTTGATCACCAGTGTGACCCATCTGGCGCAACTGGCGCAGCAAGCTGGCTTAGCCGGTGTCGTTTGCTCAGCATTAGAAGTACAAAAAATTAAGCAAGCAACTAGCCAGAATTTTCATTGTATTACACCTGGAATTCGGTTAGCTAACAGCCAAGCTGACGATCAGCAACGTGTGGTAACGCCGCAAAACGCCGCAGCATTTGGTAGTGATCGTTTGGTCGTTGGCCGACCAATTACACAAGCAACCGATCCAGTTAGCACGTATCACCAGATCAAACAACTTTGGGAGGTAGCACATGACTAGCAATAAAAATAAAATTGCCGCTGATTTACTCGCTATTAAAGCCGTTACGCTACGGCCAGAGCAGCCATTTACTTGGGCTAGTGGCATTAAAAGTCCGATTTATACCGATAATCGCTTAACCATCAGCTATCCGGAAGTACGTAAACACATTGCCAAAGGGTTAGCTAAATTAATTCGCCAACATTTCCCTGATGCTGAAGTCATTGCCGGAACGGCTACTGCCGGGATTCCACACGCTGCTTGGGTGGCAGCTAAGTTGGATCTACCCTTGATCTACGTTCGTTCTAAACCGAAGGATCACGGCCAAGGTCGCCAAATCGAAGGTCATTTAACAGCTGGAGCTAAGGTAGTGGTGATCGATGATTTGATTTCTACGGGTGGTAGTGTGTTAAAGGCGGTTACCGCTGTGAAAAATGAAGGCGCAACTGTTTTAGGCGTTTGTGGGATTTTTAGCTATGAACTAGCTGCTAGTACGGCTAATTTTGCGCAAGCAGATATCCCATTTTACACGTTGACTAACTATACGGCTTTAGTCGAAACCGCAATTGAGTCGGGCTATATTGATGCCGCTAAGCGTGAGTTGTTGCAGCAATGGCGACTTGATCCAGAGCATTGGGGCAAATAGAAAAAGCAGAGATCCTAATCAACTAGGGCCTCTGCTTTTTCTATTTTGGTAATTGACTTAATTTTTGGACCAGTTGTTCATCTGGGGTAACGGTAATTGTTTTTTGCCCCGTATAAATAACAAATCCAGGTTTGGCGCCATTCGGTTTATGCACCCGTTTGACCATTACTGAATCCACTGGTACCGTGGCTGATAAACGTGCTTTGGAATAGTAAGCCGCAAGATTTGCTGCTTCAACTAATGTTGTTTCACTTGGTGAGTCACTCGAAACGATCACATGCGAGCCAGGGATATCTTTGGCATGTAACCAAATATCCGTTTTTCGTGCCGTTTTTAAAGTTAAGCGATCGTTTTGTAGATTATTTTTACCGACGAGAATTTTAGTGCCATCACTGGCATAAAAAGTTTCTGGTTGGCTCAACTTTGGTCGCTGTTTCTTTTGCTTACTCTTAGTACGTAGATAACCTTGCTGGCGTAACTCAGCTTGAATATCTTGCAGGTCTTTCGGTGCCGCTAAATCGATCTGCGTTAAAATACCTTGAAAATAATCAATTTCTTGTTGTGTGGTCGCTAATTGTTCATTAACGTAATGCACAGAATTCTTGAGCTTTTGGTATTTAGTGAAGTATTTCTGGGCGTTTTTTGATGGTGATAACTGATTAGATAAGCTAATTTCAATCGGCGCTTCATCAGCGTAAAAATTAGGTAGGGTGATCGACGTCATTCCACGAGTCACTTGTTGTAAGTAAGTCGTTAAGATTTCACCTTTGACGCGATAAGTATCTGCTTTATCAGAAGCCGCCAAAGTCTGTTCGAGTTTTCGGTATTTCTTTTTATTTTTCTTCAATTCATTTTGAACAAGACGGATCAGATCACCACCTTGTTGATGTACCCGATCTAATTGTGCTTTATCACGGTAGAAATGATCTAATAGCTCACTGCAAGACGAGTAAATCGTTTGTGTTCCCGGTTGACTAACAAACGGGCAAGGTGAAAATTGCAATTGCTTTTTGCTCGGATCGTGAGTGATCGTCGGTTGTGGTGCTTGGTCGATGACCTGAAAGAAATCATGCCACGCCTGATCCTGATCAGCGGCTTGGGTTAAACGAGTGGCTAACTCTAATGCAGTATCAAAACCCAGTCCTTGATAAGTTTGCTGTAATTGCTTAGCTTGAACAAAAACATCAGCCGTAGCTGGTAACGTGCGATAAAGTGGCTGTGTCGCAGTAAAAGGATCGACAACGTCCTGCTTTGGTGGCGCAATATAAGTTGCTCCTGGTAGCAATAGGCGGTACCGATTTTGATCATGCGCAATGTGTTTGATCGTATCAATAATTCGTTGATCAGCTTGATTAACCAATATAATATTACTGTGGCGGCCCATCATTTCAATGATCAAAACTAGATTTTCTTGGTCACCAATTTCATTGCGCGCCGTAAAGGTTAGATGGACCACGCGATCGTTATCGATCTGTTTAAGCGACTTCAAAATAGCGCCATCCAAATATTTGCGCAAAGTCATGGTAAAATTCGTTGGTTTATCCGGATTTACAAACGGGATCTCAGTGATTTGTAAACGAGCGTAACTAGGGTGAGCTGAAAGTAATAATGGTTGATTGTGCCGCTTAGCGCGCACGGTCAGAATGAGTTCGTTGGGATAGGGTTGGCTGATGCGACTAACTCGTCCACCAGTTAGTAAAGGTGCCAACTCGTTGACCATTGTGTGGGTAAAAACACCGTCAAATGACAATTAAGCCACCTCGCTTTCTGAATTTGTTAAGATGTGTTTAATTATACTTGTTTTGTGCCTTGGTGACAAAGAAGCTGAATAATAATTTAATTGTAATCTACAACTAAATTGTTGTAAGATACAATTAAATCAGTTTAAGTGAGGGTGATCAACTATCGAGCCAATTTTTAAAGAACTACAGGCGTTGGAACAACTGCGTCAACATTATACCCAGCAAATTGGACAACAACTCAACTTAAATCGAGCAGATGTCCGTCTACTCAGTTATTTAATTGAATCAGAACAAACCTTGGTTGAATTGCGTCACGCCACTGGCTTGGACGTTTCTACTCTTAGCCGGCAACTAACCGCACTAACACATAAAAAGATGCTACAAAAACAGCGGGAACAGCAAGATAAGCGAAAGCTGAAATTCACTTTGACCGCCTTAGGCCGAACACAATTTACTCGCTTTCGCCAAGCTAGCGCCACATTGGAACAATCGATTCTAGCTAATTGGCCAACAGAAGAACAGCAACTATTAAAAGTATTACTTAATCGTTTACTCACCAGTGCGCAACGCTTAAACCTGGCTGATAATTGAGGGTCAGCAGGTGAGCAGACGGGTGGTGGGGCGATAAAATTTAAGGGTTTCAGCTGTGTGTTAATTGATATTATGGTATAGTTATTTAGATAATGAAAACTTTAAAGTAGGTGTTCTATTATGAAAATTGCTGTTGTGACGGATAGTACGGCATACTTACCCCAGCAATTGATCGATGAAAATGAAATTACGGTCGTTCCGATTCCCGTAGTTCTAGATGGTCAAACCTATAATGAAGGTATTGACATCACTTCAAGCGAATTCTATGAGAAACTACGTCATTCAGAGTCTTTTCCTAGCACCGCTCAGCCTTCAATTGGAGAAATGATCGCCCTGTACGAACATTTAGGCGATCAGGGCTACGATACGGTCATCAGTATCCACTTAGCCAGTACGATCTCTGGATTCGTCAATAATCTTAAAAATGTCGCTCAATTAGTTAAAAATACGCACGTTATCCCGTATGATTCACAGATCACCGTTGTTTTAATGGGTGAAATGGTTTTAGCTGCTGCTAGAATGGCTAAAAAAGGTAAAACCGTCGAAGAAATTTTAGCACGCTTAGATGCCTTACGCGAAACGACTAATGAGTACTTTATTGTCAATGACTTACAGAATTTAGTCCGTGGTGGTCGCTTGTCTAATGCATCAGCATTTCTTGGCAGTATGTTACGCATTAAACCGATTTTAACCTTTGACGAGGATTCACATAAAATCGTTGCCTTTGAAAAAATTCGTTCGCTTAAGAAAGCTTATTCACGGGTTGAGGAATTATTCGACAAAACTGTCCAATATACAGATTATCCGATCCATGCGTATGTGATCCACGCAAATGATGAACCAGCTGCAATTGAATGGCGTGATCAGTTAGCAGTTAAATATCCGCAGGTAAAATTTGATATTAGTTATTTTGGTCCAGTTGTTGGTGCACATTTAGGTGAAAAAGCCATTGCAATTGGTTGGATCAAAGATGAAATAATTTAAACGAAAAAGACACTTTTTGAGTGTCTTTTTCGTTTAGTCTAAAACTCAGGTTATAGCAGGGCGGTAGTGAAAAAACAACTTAAATTAGGCGTAGATCTCAATTCAATTATCCTAGTTTACATAATATATATTATACAAAGTAGTGCTTTTTCAATTCTATTCGGATAAACAAGCTGTTTTTGTGCTATAAAAATAAACTTAGTCCAATTACTGGCTAAGTTTATTTTTATAGCTTGTTTTATTTTTGTTCGAATGCTGCTGTTAACTGTGGCACGACTTGTTTCTTTCGTGAAACGACGCCAGGTAAAACTAATCGTTGCTGGGCATTAAGCTTTTGTTCAAAAGCAGTTTCAACTGGTTCAGTTGGTTCGCCAATGACTAAGGCTTCAGTGTCGCTGTTAAGAATATTAGTAACCATCAAGAAAAATAAATCATAACCGTTGGTAGCTACAGCTTCTTTAATTGCAGTTTCAAATTCAGGTTGACGATTAAAAATGTCATTAACGTCGACTGTATTAATTTGAGCAATACGTACGTTTTTACCAGCTAATGTAAATGATTTAGCATCGGCATCAATCAGATCAGCAGCTGACTTACTAGCTACATTGGTACCAGCACGTAATTCTTCTAAACCGAACTTTTCAGCATCAATACCAGCAATTGTTGCTAATTCTTTGATTGCAACTTTATCAGCGTCTGTCGTCGTTGGTGACTTCAACAATAAAGTATCAGAAATAATTGCTGACAGCATTAAACCAGCGATTTGCTTAGGAATTTCGAGCTCATTTTCATGATAAAGCTTAGTAATGATCGTGCTAGTACAACCAACTGGTTCAGCACGATAATATAAAGGACTGGTTGTCTCGAAATTAGCGATCCGGTGATGATCAACTACGCCAACAACTTGTACGTCCTGACGGTCAGCAACACTTTGTTGCGCCTCATTGTGATCAACTAAAATAACTTCTTTAACTTCATTAGCGACCGTCGTTACTACACGAGGTGCTTCAGCGTTAAAGTAGTCTAAAACATACTTAGTTTCATCGTTAGGTGTGCCTAGAGCAACAGCCTCAGTGTTAGCACCTAATTGATTTAATAGCTGGCTATAAGCCATTGCTGCCACGATCGCATCCGTATCTGGATTTTGATGACCAAAAACTAATTGTTTATTCATAACAAACACTCCCAATAAATTTGTGAACGACTCGCTACGTGAATAGCGAATTTTTGGCACACACTAAAACCACATGATTATATTCTTCATGTGGTTTTAGTGCTATTAACCACGGTACGCCCCATACCTCATAATGTTGTTCTATTAGTTGTACTAATCACCATTAATTATAGCACGGCGGCGATCCGGTATGCCAAATTATCTGAGTAAATTTAGCTATTTAATCTGTTTCTGTAGTTTCTTTGAGGCGAGAAATGTAATCTTGCGCCGCAATATAATCATCAAATGAGTTTAAGAAGTTAGCAATTCTTGGGATTTGATCTTTATCCTTGCGGAAAACAAACGCTAGATCAAAACGAATCGCAGGGTCAAATGATGCGACATAAGAGTCAATATCCTCTTGATGAGCCTGTACAAATGAATTAGGCAACGCCATATAGCTTTGGGTTGAACGAGCGAAGCGTAAAATTTGATTAGGTGTTGTAAAATGCGCCACAATATTAGGAATATCCACCATCTGGTTTTTATAGGATTCATTGATCAATGAATTCAAATAATAACGTTCAGGATAAGTTACCCAATTATTGTCGATCGTATCCTTATACTTGATCTTCTTCCGCTTCGCTAACTTATCATTATGGTGTAAGAATAAAAGATCCTCATTCAGAATTTTCTTTGATTTATACGGCTTCCAGTTTTTAATGCTATCATCTGGCAGATACATCACTGCTAAATCGATTTGGTTCGTCTCTAAGCGCTCCCAAATTTCTTTGCGAGTCAACATATGGAAACTCAATTCGATTTCAGGGTTTTCCTTGTAGTAGTGAATAGCAAAATCCTCTAGTACACGATCCTCAATTGAAGCTAATAACCCGATTGAGATCTTGCCCTGAGTGGCACTAGTTGTTTGTTGGATCTCATCAGTTGCTTGATTTAATAACTCATAAATTTCATGGGTCGTTTGCAGCATGGTTCGTCCAGCATCAGATAAGTGTAACTTCTTACCCACTGAATAGAATAGCGGCGCCTCTACACTACGCTCCAATTTCTTAATTTGCTGAGTTAAGGCAGGCTGCGTAATACCGAGCAGTTGAGCAGCCTGTGTATAATTCATCGTTTCAGCCAATTGTAGAAAATATGTTAGCGTTTTTGATGAAAAAATGTTTTCTTGTTTGGTTTTCAAAACGTGATCCTCCTTTAGGATACTTATACTAATAATAACCTAAACCTTTATAAAATAACAATTATTTCATTTGGAAAATTAATTAAGTGGAATCTGCTGTACTGCAGTTTATTATAAAATAAATTATCATCAAAAATGTGATTATAAGTTAAATTTTTTATAAAAATAATAGCCCCTACTCAACCTAGTAGTTTATTAGCTAGGTAGTAGACGCTACTGTTATAAATCAAACTTCCAAATTATGCTTTAGGGTAGTTTGGATAATTTTTATAATTAGTGTAATCAGTTGTGTGCAATAAATTTTCTGCATTCTTCACACGCGCTTGTGTAGGTGGTTCAATACCATCCAATGGATAGTTAATGCCGAGTTCTTCATACTTAGTGATACCCATTGTATGATATGGCAGTACCTCCACCTTATCAACGATCGGCGCAATTGTTTTAATATAATTACCAATTTG
Source organism: Loigolactobacillus zhaoyuanensis (assembly GCF_003946385.1). GTDB lineage: Bacteria > Bacillota > Bacilli > Lactobacillales > Lactobacillaceae > Loigolactobacillus > Loigolactobacillus zhaoyuanensis. Next base: position 75,057 of record NZ_RHOE01000004.1, on the reverse strand, counting down.
AATCAACTCAGTATCAAAATCAGTCCGCTGTGGGACTAAAACGTGGCGGATCCAAATATGTTTGTTATGCGCCAACATGTAACTTAACATATCAAAAATATTTTCGTTACTCCAGCCAGTCAGACGTTTATGTTCACGAGGGTTGATTTGTTTAATATCAACTAAAGAAATATCAGTATAGCGCATTAATTCTTCAAATTTGCCAAACCAAGGCTGTTTGCGGGTAAAGGGCTGGCCACAAGTATCTAGGCAAGTCCGAATCCCCTTCGCTCGCGCTTTTTTAAAAAGATCGATCAAAAAATCAATTTGTAATAGGGCCTCACCACCGCTGGTAGTAATACCGCCCTGCGTTCCCCAGAATGCTTTATAGCGCTCTGCATCAGCTAAAACCTGATCCGAAGTCATTTGATCACCAACACCCTGATTCCAGGTATCAGGGTTATGACAGAACTCACAGCGCATCCGACAGCCTTGTAGGAATAAAACGTAACGTATGCCTGGCCCGTCTACTGAGCCAAAAGTTTCAATTGAATGTACAAAACCAGTTGGTGTTTCATCGGCTACTGCAACTGATGATTGTTCTTGTTCAAAAATTTTCATCTCATCACCCCATCATTAAATCAATCATTCACTTTCTAGTAAAGCGTTTAAACTAATTTAGGCGCTTTACTAGAAAGTGGATGAATCGCAATCCATCCACTCTCTAAAACGAAAACTATTACATTGCTTCGAAGTATGTCCGCGAAATAACATCGTCTTGTTGTTCTTTGGTCAAATCTGCGAAGTAGACACAGTAACCAGAAACACGAACAGTCAATGTTGGGTACTTTTCAGGATGCGCTTGAGCGTCTTTCAATGTATCACGGTTGAAGACGTTGATGTTCAAATGCATACCGTTGTTTTCCATATAACCATCGACCATGTTAACTAAAGTATCTTGCTGACCGCTAATATCGTTACCTAAAGTCCGTGGTGTAACTCCGAAAGTATTAGAAATACCATCAGTTGCGTACTTATAAGGAATTTTAGCAGTTGAAAGCAAGGAAGCTAAAGCACCATTTTGTTCTGCACCGTATGCAGGATTAGCACCAGGTGAGAATGGTTCGCCAGCTTGACGGCCATTAGGTGTTGTACCAGTATTCTTACCATAAACAACGTTAGAAGTGATCGTCAAAACAGAAGTTGATAACTTAGCGTTATGGTAAAGATGATGTGTATTCATCTTAGTATACAACTTTTTAACGAGCATCTTGGCGATATCATCAGCACGGTCATCATTGTTACCGTAACGTGGGAAATCGTTATCAGCCTTGAAGTCAACTGCGATTCCATCTTCATCACGAATAATTTTAACATGGCCATACTTGATTGCAGAAAGTGAATCAGTTGCATGTGATAAGCCAGAAATACCAGTTGCAAAAGTATAGTCTAAGCGTGAATTCTTCAAGCATAGCTGTTCAGCTTCATAATCGTATTTATCGTGCATATAGTGAATTGCGTTTAAAGCATTGACATAGACATCTGCAACCCAGTCTAATTGACGATCAAATTTTGTCATAAAGTCATCGTAATCAATATACTCAGTCTTGATTGGTTCAGCAGCTGGGCCTACTTGTGCTTTGCCCAATTCATCAATACCACCGTTGATCGCGTATAAAACGGTTTTAGCCATGTTAGCGCGAGCACCGAAGAATTGGACACCATCAGCGATTGGTTGTGCAGAAACACAGCAAGCAATCCCATAATAGTCGGTACCCCATTGATTACGCATCAAGGCATCATTTTCATATTGAATAGTTGAACTATCAATTGAAACTTTTGAGGCATAACGTTTGAAGCCGTCTGGTAAGCGTTTGTCCCATAATAAAGTAATATTAGGTTCAGGCGCAGCACCCATGTTTTCTAAAGTCTTCAAAACACGGAAACTAGTCTTGTTGACATGATGACGACCATCCATACCAACACCAGCCATAGAAAGTGTTGCCCAAATTGGATCACCAGAGAATAAATCATTGTAATCTGTTGTCCGAATAAAACGTACCATCCGTAATTTCATAACAAATTGATCAACTAATTCTTGAGCATCAGTTTCAGTGATCAAACCGCGGTCAAGATCACGTTGGATAAAGATATCCAAGAATGAATCGATCCGACCAACAGACATTGCGGCACCATTTTGAGTTTTAACTGCTGCTAGGTAGCCAAAGTAGACCCATTGAACGGCTTCTTCGGCTGTCTTAGCAGGTTTAGAAATATCGAAACCATAGCTAGCAGCCATTTTTTTCATGCCTTTAAGTGCTTTAACTTGATCAGAGATTTGTTCGCGTAACTGAAGAACTGAGTCAGTCATTTCACCATCGCCAACATTACCATGGTCAGCAACTTTTTCTGCGATCAAGCGATCGATACCATATAAAGCGATCCGTGGCAAATCAGGAACAATCCGGCCACGCCCATATGCATCAGGTAGTCCAGTGATGATCTTGTAGTGACGAGCTTTACGCATGTCAGGAGTATAAGCGTCAAAAACACCTTCATTATGGGTTTTACGCCATTCGGAGAAGATTTGATGCATTTGTGGATCTGTCTTAAAGCCGTAAGCTTCAAGTGCGTCTTCAGCCATTCGGATACCACCATAAGGCATGAATGCACGTTTCAAAGGTTTGTCAGTTTGTAAGCCTACAATTTTTTCTAAGTCTTTTTCGATGTAGCCAGGGCCATGTGAAGTTAATGTTGCTGGAATGTTGTTATCAGCGTCAAGTACACCGCCAGCTTCACGTTCTTGTTGTTTTAAGGCCATAACTTTATTATTTAAGGTTGTGGTTGCTTCAGTTGGGCCAGCTAAGAAACTTTCGTCACCATCGTATTGAACAAGGTTACGTTGGATGAAATCGCGAATATCAACTGCTTCTTGCCAGTCGCCGCCGTTAAATCCGTCCCATGCTTCGGTTGTCGTATCATTTGCTTGGAGCTGTTTCATAATTAAGTGCCTCCTTAAAATGTTGAACATCAATGTAACAGTTTTCATAAATTAGTATAACATAAAGCGTTCGTTATGCAAGCCCTTTCTTTGCTTTTGTGTTAGTTTTTTTCATGAATATTTTAAGAATAAATCTAATGGGGACAACTAAAAGCTTTCCGGAAGTTAGAAATAAATATTTTATACTTACATTACCTATTCCATTTTCTGTTATATTAATATATATAACAGATTAATTATAAACTATAACAGGATAAGGCCGTAGACTTTGCTAACTGTAGGTTGACTGACCTATTCCAATTAAAAAAGGGCCGCACCATAAGTGAATTATGGTACAGCTCTTTTAACGGTATTATTGGTCGGCTTGTGTAAAATCAATTTCTGGGTAACCAATTATTGGCGTACCTACATTCTCAGTATCAAGAACAAATGAACCATTAGAGTAACGATCACTGATTGGATGATCAGTAGGCGTTAATAAAATAGTTTGCCGTTTATCAGTTTGTATTAGTAAATGCGCGCCGGCAGCTAACGGACCTGCCATAATTTGAACGCGGTGCGGATTATGTTTTAGCTCACGCAAAATTAGCATACCACGCCGGGCACGGCTAGTTTCTGTGACTTCCTGTACGTTCATCCGCTTTAATGCCCCACGTTGCGTAATGATCGTTACTGGTGCCGCAGCATCACGTGGTACCAAGATTGCATTGACCACGTGATCGCCTTCTTTAAGCGCCATGGACTTAGTTCCGGCAGCCTTGGCACCGATAACTGGTACTTCTTCTAAGCGATAACGCAGGCCATAACCATTATGACTTGCTAAAAAGACATCATATTGATCGACTTCAGTTGGTTGAATGTACATAACATCAGTTACAAACGTAGTTGCTTGCTTTAAACGAATCGCTTGCGCCGCCCGTGACTTATAGGTACGGCCAGGTAAAAACTCATTAAATTCAGTTTGTTTAATATAGCCATCAGTTGTCGTGATAATAAAATGCCCAACTTGTTTTAATTCACTAAAGGCAAACGTATGGATAATTGCTTCATCAGCAGCTAAACCGATCGTCTGCGAAATATGTTCACCGGTATCTTTCCAGCGTGCATCACTAAGCTCATATACTGGCCGATAGATCACATGGCCCTTGTTAGTGAACATGAATAAGTGGTCTAAAGTACTTAACTGTTGCTGGAAGGTTAAGAAATCCTCTGCCTTTAAGCCGTTGTCATCATCAGTTGAAGAATTATATGAACGCAAACTACTGCGCTTCAAATATCCGTCATGACTAACTGCCACAACGACTGCTTCGTCAGCGATAACAACTTTTGTATCGACCTTTAGTGATTCAATTTCAGCCTGAATTTCACTTAAACGTTTTGTTCCATAATCGCGATCGATTTGACGTAATTGCGCTTTTAACACGCGCGCTAGTTCCTTAGGTTCATCGAGAATCTTTTGCAGCTTAATGATCTGCGCTGCCAAGTCAGCTTGCTCCTGTTCCAATGCAGTAATATCCGTATTGGTCAAGCGATATAATTGCAATGAAACAATGGCTTCGGCTTGTGCCTCGGAGAATTGAAATGCTTGAACTAAGTTATCTTTGGCATTTTTCTTATTCTTACTTTGGCGGATCACTTTAATGACTTGGTCTAGAATCGACAACGCCTTGATCAAACCTAAAACGATGTGCTGCCGCGCTTGAGCCTTATTTAGGTCAAAATGAGTACGTCGCGTGATCACAATTTGCTGATGTTCCAAGTAAGCCATTAATAACTGCTTTAAACCTAATTGATCAGGTCGTTGGTGATTAATGGCGACCATATTAAAATTATAAGTTACTTGTAGATCAGTATTCTTTAAAAGATACGTCAAGATACCTTGGGCATTAGCACCTTTTTTTAGTTCGACCATGATCGACAATCCACGACGATCAGATTCATCGCGAACTTCTGCGATACCATCGACTTTTTTCAGAATTCGGATCTCATCTATTTTCTTAACTAATAGTGCTTTATTGACTTCATAAGGCAGCTCGCTAACCGCAATCTGTTCGCGACCACCACGCAATTCCAACACCTCGGTACGCGAACGGACCACAATTCGACCACGGCCTGTTTCGTAGGCTTGTTTAATGCCATCAAGCCCTTGAATAATGCCACCAGTTGGAAAATCAGGACCTTTAACAAAGGTCATCAATTTCGCTAAATCAGCATCAGGATGGTCTAATAAGTAGATCAAGGCTTGAATAACTTCACCTAAATTATGTGGTGGAATTTCGGTCGCATAACCTGCTGAGATCCCAGTTGCACCATTGACTAATAAATTAGGAAAGCGTGCTGGTAAAACGGTTGGTTCTTCTTCGGTATCATCAAAGTTGGGAACAAAATCAACTGTTTCTTTATCGATATCTTGTAGCATTTCACCAGCAATTTTACTGGTGCGTGCTTCGGTATACCGCATTGCTGCAGGTGAATCGCCATCCATTGAGCCATTATTACCATGCATATCGATCAATGGTGCCCGCAATTTCCAATCCTGACTTAAGCGTACCATGGCTTCGTAAATACTAGAATCGCCATGGGGATGAAAATTACCCATGACATTACCAACGGATTTTGCCGATTTACGGAAACCTTTATCATGCGTATTGCCATCGCGATTCATTGCATACAAAATTCGACGCTGAACTGGCTTCAAACCATCACGAATATCAGGCAATGCCCGTTCTTGAATAATATATTTTGAATAACGACCGAAACGATCGCCCATAACTTCTTCTAAAGTTAATTCTTGAATGTTCTGTTGGTCACTCATCTACTCACTCACTTTACTACTTGATCTTGATTAGGGGCATCAGTTTCTACATTACTAGCGGTATGGTTAGTTGTTTTGGTCTCCAAAATACTACCTTCTTCCGCCATGGAAAATTGAACATGACTTTCGATCCATTTACGCCGTGGCGCAACTTTATCACCCATTAAGGTGGTGACTCGCCGTTCGGCTAAAGCTGCATCATCGATTCGAACGCGGATCAGAGTCCGTGACTCAGGATCCATTGTTGTCTCCCAAAGTTGATCAGCATTCATTTCACCAAGGCCTTTATAACGTTGTAGGCTGGTTCCCTTACCGAACGTTTTCATTTCAGCGGCTAATTCGTCATCGGTCCAAGCATAACGGGTTTTAATATTCTTACCACTGCCTTTTTGTAAACGATAGAGTGGTGGCAAAGCAATATAAATCTTACCGGCTTCGATCAGCGGCTTCATATAACGATAAAAGAAAGTCAGCAACAAGATTTGAATATGGGCACCATCCGTATCGGCATCGGTCATAATGATGATTTTATCGTAGTTACTATCCGCTACAGAAAATTCTGGGCCTACGCCAGCACCGATCGTGTAGATCATCGTGCTGATTTCTTCATTTTTTAAAATATCGTCCATTTTCGCCTTTTGGGTGTTGATCACTTTACCACGAAGCGGCAAAATAGCCTGAAATTTACGATCACGGCCTTGTTTTGCTGAGCCCCCGGCAGAATCACCTTCGACTAAGTAAAGTTCGTTACGTTTGCTATTACGCGACTGGGCCGGCGTCAATTTACCTGACAATAAACGCTCAGTCTTTTTCTTGCGTTTACCATTACGACTATCGTCACGGGCTTTACGGGCAGCTTGCCGTGCTTCACGAGCTTTCAGCGCCTTTTTGACCATCATTTGAGCAAAATCGCCATTTTCAAGTAGATAATAGGCTAGCTGTTCACCGATCACATTATCGACTGCTGCGCGAGCTTGTGGCGTGCCTAATTTCCCCTTGGTTTGACCTTCGAACTGTAAAATCTCTTCGGGGATCCGAATTGAAATGACGGCGGATAACCCTTCGCGCACATCGCTACCTTCAAGATTTTTATCTTTTTCTTTAAGTAAATTAACTTTGCGGGCATAATCATTAAATGAGCGCGTTAAGGCAGTCTTCATACCTGCTTCATGGGTACCGCCATCATTAGTCCGAACATTGTTGACAAATGACAAAATATTCTCTGAATAGCCATCATTGTATTGACCGGCAAATTCAACTTGGATACCATCTTTTTCACCAGAGAAAAACATTGTTGGGCCAAGCGTATCTTTGTCTTCGTTTAGATAGTCAACGAATTCCTTGATTCCAGATTCATAATGATAAATTTCTTGATGACCTTCACCGCGTTCATCAGTAAAAATAAACTTAACGTCACGCAATAAAAAAGCTGATTCCCGAATTCGCTCAGCTAAGACGTTATAGTTAAAATCAATGGTCGTAAAAATAGTTGAATCCGGCTTAAAGGTAAGCGTGGTGCCATTAGCTTCCTTAGTTTTACCTAATTTTTTTAGCGTGCCTACTGGTTGACCGCCATTACGAAAACTTTCCTGGAATTTTTTGCCATCACGGACGACAGTGGCCACCAGCGATTCAGATAGTGCGTTAACAACACTTGAACCGACACCATGCAAGCCACCTGAAGTTTTATAGCCGCCTTGGCCAAACTTACCACCTGCATGTAAAACCGTTAAAATAACTTCAATAGTTGGAATACCTGATGAATGCATACCAGTTGGCATTCCACGACCAAAGTCACGGACGGTCACACTATTGTCCTTATGGATCGTTACATCAATTTCCTTACCAAAACCAGCTAAAGCTTCATCGACAGCATTGTCGACAATTTCATAGACTAAATGGTGTAGCCCTTTACTGTCGGTTGAACCGATATACATACCAGGACGCTTACGAACTGCTTCTAAGCCTTGTAGGACCTGAATTGAAGCATCATTATACGCCGTTTGGTTTTCTTTCATCAAACAAAAACTCCTTTTCAAAAAATGAAACTTTGATCAGACACGTCAAAAACCAAGCATGGGTTTCAACCGCTGCTAGCAAAAATAGTGCTGTGCTCAGTGTCTTTTAGTAAATTTAAGGCGCTAACTTTAAAGTTTAAGTTAGCCTGGCAGTTCTAAATTTAGCTTTAATATACAACGTTCTGATTAATAAAGACCGCTCAAGATACTATCTTACCTTATGCGAAACGATTTGAAAAGTCAAAGCAGAACGAATGTTCGCTATCCTATTTTAACACATTTTTGGTCAGTGTAGCTAGAAAATAAGAAACATGCTAAAATACAGACTAGCACAAACTTACATATTTATTAGGAGGCATTAATTTGAAGTTTGCAATAATGCTGTTGTGTGCTTATCTATTGGGCGCAATTCCTTCCGGCTTATGGCTAGGTAAACGAGTATATCACAAGGATATTCGGACCTTGGGTAGTGGCAATATTGGCACTACTAACACTTTTCGAGTATTGGGAAAAAAAGCAGGCTTGATCGTGTTATTCATGGATATGTTTAAAGGAACTTTCGCTGCCGCTTTACCCTATTTATTTGGTAGCTTTAGTCACCCGTTCTATAACCCATTACTAATCGGCTTAGCGGCGGTTATCGGGCACAGCTTTTCGATCTTTGATCATTTCCGCGGCGGCAAAGCAGTCGCGACTAGTGCTGGGATCGTTTTAGCCTATAACCCACTATTCTTTCTAATTTGTTGGTTAGTTTTTGGTAGTTTAGTCTACTTCACCCGCATGGTTAGCGTGGCTAGTATGTTAGGCATGGTGATCATCGTGGGCCTATCTTTTTTCTTCCACGATCTGCTATTAAGCGGTGTTGCAATTATCTTGATGTGTTTTATTATCTATATGCACCGTGATAATTTTAAACGAATTCGAACGGGCACTGAAAACAAAGTTCCATTTGGCTTTGGCTACCATAAAAATTCAAACAAATAAAAACGAGGCTCAGCCTCGTTTTTTTGTTGCCTTGTTTGGTAATGATCAGTTAAAATCCGCGGCGTTGATGGGCAGTGATGGTAAAACTACCAGTGAAGTCAGCACCAGCAGCTAATTGATTGATACCCATTTTTTCAGTTAATTCACCGCTTGTTTCTAAGCTATCGGCAATACCCCACCAAGGCTCGATGCAAACTAGATCACCAGTCCCTGGATACGGTGACCAAATACCAGTGTACGGCGCATTGGGCACCGTCACAGAGATACTATGTTGGTTATGATCATTTTTCAAAGTGAACGTATTTGGTTGGTGTAGCTCATAGATTAGCGCATCATCTTGGAATAGTTCATGTGATAAATCATGATCGGCATCAGTGGCGGCTAATGTCTTGTGGGCAGCATCATTAAATGGCCCCACTAATGGAATCTGTACCCGTGATTTTTTTGGTTCATAACTAATATAATAATCCTCGAAGGCTGTATCGTCGGTCAATGGGATTTTGAAGCCGGGATGACCACCAATTGAGAAATAAAGATCGCTATCAGCCGGATTATGCACAAAATAAGACACTTCAAGATCGTTATCAACTAATTGATAAGTCACAGTTAGTACAAACGCAAAAGGATAAATCTGCCGACTTTGTTCATCATCAGTCAACTCGAAACTAATTGATGTTGCACCATGATCAACTACGGTAAAGTCACGATCACGGGCGAAGCCATGTTGGCCCATATGATAAGTTTTACCCTGATAATGATATTCATCATTTTTTAAACGACCAACAAATGGAAAGAGTATCGGTGCGTGACGCCCCCAAACTTGTGGATCGGCTTGCCAAATATATTCATTACCGGAGTCTAAGGAAATCAAATTGGTCAATTCGGCCCCTTTTTCCGTGAAATTTGCCTGTAGAAATTGGTTTTTTATTGAAAGTGTCATACTAGCCCTCCTTAAAATTAGGTTGGATCGATGCTATAAAATATAGCGGCTTAAATCTTTATCGGCAACGATATCACCAATTTTATCGTTCACGTATTTTTCAGTGATGGTGATATCACCCATTTCCATATCGGGTCCTTCGTAGAGAATATCTTCAAGCAATTTCTCTAAAATGGTATGCAGGCGCCGCGCACCGATATTTTCCGTTTCATGATTAACGTTGTAGGCAATTTCGGCGATCCGCTCAATTGCCTCCTTAGTAAAGGTGGTATGGATATTATCAGTGGCGATCATCGCCATATATTGCTTGATCAACGCGTTGTTTGGTTCAGTTAGAATCCGAACGAAATCTTCTTTAGAGAGGTCATCCAACTCGACCCGAATCGGGAAACGGCCCTGTAGTTCAGCAATCAAGTCACTAGGCTTGCTGTCGGCGAAGGCACCTGAAGCAATAAACAAAATATGATCCGTATTGATCGTGCCATATTTAGTCGTAATTGCGGAGCCTTCAACGATCGGCAAAATATCGCGTTGGACCCCTTCACGGGAAACTTCGCCACTATTTTGTTGACCATTTGCTGTGATCTTATCGATTTCATCAATAAAAATGATCCCTGTATTTTCCGCACGTTTGATCGAAGCATGGTAAATATCTGCTTCATTGACTAATTTTTCAGACTCTTCTTTGATGAATACTTCGCGAGCTTCTTTAACCGTCACTGTTCGGCTAATTTTCCGCTTGGGCGTCAAGGCGCCTAAGGTCTCGCTGAGATCGATCCCCATTTGGCCCATCATGTTGTTATTATTCATGGCAACGGCTTGTTTGGGATCCGCCATTTCAATCGTTACTTCTTCATTTTCTAATAAGCCACGATCAAGCTGTTCCTTTACTGAAAGCCGCTGGTCCCGTACCGTATCGGTAACTTCTTCTTTTTCTTCGGTATTCTGTAAAGGATTCTGACCGTTTTGCATTGCGGTAAAGGCACTCATTAATCCCTGCATTTGATTTTGTTGAGTGGGTTGCTTTTTAACACCGGGCACCAGCAACTTGACTAACCGTTTATCAGCTTGGCGACTAGCCTCAGCGCGGACATTCTTGTACTGAACTTTGCGTTCCATCTCAATGGCAACATCAACTAGATCACGGACCATTGATTCAACGTCACGGCCAACATAACCAACTTCAGTAAACTTTGTTGCCTCGACTTTTACAAAAGGGGCGACCACGATTTTGGCTAGCCGCCGGGCAATTTCGGTTTTACCAACCCCGGTGGGACCGATCATTAGCATATTCTTTGGCGTGATCTCATCTTGCATATCTTGGGCAAGTTGCATCCGCCGATAACGGTTGCGTAAAGCGACAGCAATCGCACGCTTAGCTTCGTGTTGACCAATAACATATTCGTCCAAAGCAGTTACGATTTGTTTAGGTGTTTTTTCAGCTGGTTGCATAGGTAAGCTCCTTCGATAATAAGCATAATTTTATTAATTTAAATTCCGCTACTGTGGTTATAAAATAGTTTTATAGATCTTCGACAATGATATTGTGATTAGTGAAAATATCGATATCACCGGCGATGCTGATCGCAGCATGGGCAATGTCATGGGCGCTCATGGTTTGTGCATTAGCCGTTAATGCTTTGGCTGCTGCTAACGCATAATTACCACCGGAACCGATGGCTAAAATATTATCGTCAGGTTCGATCACTTCACCGTTACCAGAAACCAATAATAATTGATCCTTATTCATAACGATCAATAAAGCTTCCAGCTTTTGCAAAGTCTGATCGGAGCGCCAGTCTTGCGCTAGTTCAACTGCCGCGCGCGATAAATTGCCACTGTATTCATTTAATTTCTTTTCGAAACGTTCCTCTAGGTTAAATGCGTCGGCCACACTACCGGCAAAACCAACGACGACCTGGTTGTTATAGATGCGACGCACTTTTCTAGCCGTACCCTTCATGATCACTTGTTCACCCATGGTCACTTGACCATCGCCAGCCATTGCGGCTTGTCCGTTATGGCGAACTGCACAGATGGTGGTTGCTTCAAATTTTATCGCTGTCATTAGTCATATTCCTTCTTTGCTTATATTTAGGATTGGGCACGCGGAAAATATTTACGATAATCTTGCTGTAAATGTTCTGTCGTTACGTGAGTGTAAATTTGCGTTGTTGATAGGCTACTATGACCCAATAACTCTTGAACTGTCCGTAGATCAGCACCATTATTCAATAAATGAGTGGCAAAGGTATGGCGCAACATGTGGGGATGAATATCGGAAGTCAGACTACTTTTTTTGATGATCTGATTCAAAATATACTCGACACCCGCAGCCGTTAATTGCTTACCATAGTGATTAACGAAAACATAATCATGCTCAGTCTGATATTTTTCCATCAAAGGTGTGCGGCAATCAGTTAAATAATGATCTAATGCTTCCGCGGCAAAATGACCAAACGGGACGTAACGATCTTTATTACCTTTACCATGGATCAGCATCACACTAAGATCAAAATCGACCGCACTGAGCTGTAAATTAACGCACTCACTCACCCGGATCCCTGTCGCATATAATACTTCAAGTAATGCCGAATTGCGTAGGTCTAAAGGCCGATCTCCTTGTGCCGCATCAAATAGCGCTTGCATTTCTTTTTCATAGAAAAAACGGGGTAAATGGGCGTTGTGCCGCTTTAATTGCACCGTTGAAAAAGGATTGGTGGTAACAAAATTATTTTTGACCAGATAATTATAAAATGAACGTAAGCTAGAGATTTTGCGTGAAACTGAATTACGACTGTATTGTTGTTCATACAAAAAACTAAGGTACGTCCGTACATCTAATAATTTTATCGCTTTAAAAGAATTGATGCCACCATTGTCCTTGAGAAAATGAACAAAACTCAAAATATCTTCTTGATAGGCCTTACTAGTCTCCGGACTATATTGTCGTTCAACCGATAAGTATTGCATAAATAAATCGAGCCAATTTAATTCTAACAAAAAAATCCCTCCCGACTTAATGCATTTACTGTAACACAAGTCGGAAAGAATTTAAAAGTAGCTATAATTGGGGCTTGAATTCGGCCAAAGTAGTTAGTGAACGGTCAGCTAAAGTCTGATTACGCAACTGCTTATCGCGAATCTTTTCCGGTAATGCTTTGATGATACCAAAATTAGCATTCATTGGTTGGAAATGACGAGCATTAGTATGCGTGATGTAGTGAGCCATCGCCCCGATCATTGTTTCTTCTGGAAAAATCAGTGGCAGTTGTTCTTGAGCCAGACGAGCTGCATTGATACCTGCAACTAAGCCACTAGCAGCACTTTCGACGTAACCTTCAACGCCAGTCATCTGACCAGCAAAGAATAAATCAGTTCGCTGTTTGGCTTGATAAGTTGGTTCTAATAGCTCTGGTGAACGCATAAAGGTATTACGATGCATCACACCGTAACGTACAAATTCAGCTTGCTCAAGCCCTGGGATCAAACGCAAAACCCGCTTTTGTTCGCCCCATTTTAGATGAGTTTGAAAGCCAACAATGTTGTACAAACTCCCGGCAGCATTATCTTGACGTAATTGGACCACTGCATAGGGCTGTTTACCAGTGCGCGGATCTTCCAGGCCAACTGGTTTTAGTGGGCCAAATAACATGGTCTTCAATCCGCGCTTAGCCATAACTTCGATCGGCATGCAACCTTCAAAAAACTTTTCTGCCTCAAAGTCATGCATGGCCGCTGTTTCAGCAGTGATCAAGGCATTGTAGAACGTCTCAAATTCCTGCTTATTCATCGGACAATTAAGGTACGCCGCCTCACCTTTGTCATAGCGTGATTTAAGGTAAACTTTATCAAAATCGATACTATTTTTATCAATGATCGGTGCAGCAGCATCATAGAAATACAAGCTATCACTGTCATTAAGTGCTTGAATTTGTTCAGCTAAGTCGGCTGACGTTAATGGCCCAGTAGCTACAACTGTTGGTCCGTCAGGAAAATCAGTTAATTCTTCATTATGCACAGTGACGTTGGGCAGTGCTTTGATTTGTTCAGTGACCATAGCTGAAAAAGGTTCACGATCGACCGCTAAGGCACCACCTGCTGGCACGGCATTTTTATCTGCAGCATCTAGAATAACTGAATTTAATTGGCGCATTTCTTCCTTTAATAGACCAACTGCATTGGTGATTTGGTTAGCCCGTAATGAATTTGTGCAAACTAACTCGGCAAATTGATCTGTATGATGGGCTGGCGTTGTTTTTACCGGCCGCATTTCGTACAGATCCACGTTTATACCACGTTGTGCGGCCTGCCAAGCAGCTTCACTACCAGCTAGACCAGCACCGATCACATTAATATGGGGAGCATTCTGTGTCATATTCGTTCCTCACTTCTATTTCACGATTGTTGAAACCTAATGTTATTTTTGTACAGCCTCTTCGTAATCGCCATTCGGACAGACGACTTGTTTGCCACCTTTGATCTTCTTTTCGACCAAGTAATGACCATCCTTAGGACAATCACGGCCGATCGGTTTGTCCCAAGAAACAAAATCACATTCTGGATAACGACTGCAGCCGTAGAAAATACGTTTTTTCTTAGATTTTCGTTCTAAGACCTGGCCAGTATGGCATTGAGGACAGATCACACCGATTTCCTTTGTGATCGCTTTGGTATTTCGACAATCAGGAAAACGACTGCAGGCATAAAACTTACCATAACGTCCCAGCTTAATGACCATTGGCGCGCCACAAATATCACAATCAAAACCAGCTGGTTCATCTTTGATCTGCACTTTTTCGATGTTCGTTTCCGCTGAAGTCACTTCTTTTTCAAACGGTTGGTAGAATACATCGACCACTTGAATCCATTTTTGCTTACCCGCTTCAATGGCATCAAGATCACTTTCCAAGCCAGCAGTGAAATCAATATTCACAATATCTGGGAAAAATTCAACAATGATACTATTAACGATCTCACCAAGTTCAGTTGGTTCAAAACGCTTAGCTTCAAGCTTAACGTAGTAACGCCGTTGGATCGTTTCGATAGTTGGCGCGTAAGTGGATGGCCGGCCAACGCCGTTTTCTTCAAGTGTTTTGATCAAAGTTGCTTCAGAAAAACGTGCCGGTGGCTGGGTGAAATGCTGATTAGGCTCGTTTTTAGCTAATTTAACCGTATCGCCTTCCACTAAATTAGGCAACATATTATCTTTTTTATCTTTATTACCGCTATCGTAAACTTTGGTAAACCCAGCAAATTTCATTTTCGAACCAGTAGCTTTATAGGTAACGCCATTTTGCTCGATCGTCACCGCCATCGTATCTAAAATAACTGGCGTCATTTGACTGGCTAAAAAACGTGACCAGATCAATTGATAGAGTTTCATTTGATCCTTGCTTAAAATACTTTCTAAGCTTTTCGGTGTTCGGAGCACACTTGATGGTCGAATGGCTTCATGGGCATCCTGAGCGCCTTCTGGATTCTTAGTTTTATGAATTTTCAAAGCGGCAAATTCTTCACCGTAATTTTCATGGAGAAAATGACTCGCTTCGTGCTTAGCAACTTCAGAGATCCGTGTCGAATCGGTTCGCATATAGGTAATTAAACCTACCGTACCCTGACGCCCACCTAGATTGATTCCTTCATAAAGTTGTTGCGCCACCATCATTGTTTTCCGCGTCCGGAAATTCAAACGCCGTACTGCTTCTTGTTGCAATGAACTAGTGGTAAAAGGTGCTTGCGGGAATCGTTTCCGCTCGCGCTTAGTCACTTTAGTGATATCAAACGTTGCCTTAGGATCGATCCGTTCAACAATTTTTTGCGTAGCAGATTGGTTCTTCAACGCCTTCTTTTTACCATCAATACCGTAAAAACTAGCGGCAAACTTTTTGGTCCCTTTTTTAAATTCGGAATCGATCGTCCAGTACTCTTCTGGTTCAAACGCCTTAATTTCATTTTCCCGGTCGATGATCAATTTTAAAGCAATCGATTGAACACGGCCGGCACTAAGCCCTTTTTTGACCTTTTTCCATAAAAGCGGTGAAATCGAATAACCGACAATACGATCCATGATCCGCCGCGCTTGTTGTGCGTCGACTAAGTCCATGTCAATGCTGCGTGGTGATTTAAACGCATTTTTAACGGTATCTTTGGTGATTTCGTTAAAGGTAACGCGATTTTTATCTGCAGGATCTAAACCTAAAATATGGGAAACATGCCAAGCAATCGCTTCGCCTTCCCGATCGGGATCAGAAGCCAGATAAACATGTTCCGCTTTTTTAGCATATTTTTTCAAATTTTTTATGACGTCACCCTTACCACGGATGGAAATGTAGTGTGGTTCATAGTCATGTTCGAAGTCGACCCCCATTTTACTTTTGGGTAAGTCGCGAATATGACCGAGACTCGCCACGACTTTGTAATTGCGGCCGAGATATTTTTCAATCGTCTTGGCTTTGGATGGTGATTCAACGATCACGAGGTTTTTATACGCCATGACAATCCCCTTTCAGTTCGTTTCTTTAGAACTAACGAATCGTAAAATATCATATGCCAAGCCAAAGCGGTTTGTCAACTCTAACTATTTTTTTGCTTCATATAATACTCATTTCTTCAAGTAAATCATTGGCAGAAAGTGCCGGCCGTGCACCAGCAGCAATCAGCTGATTACAGCCAACTGACAACGGTTGCCACAAAGCACCTGGAACGGCTAAAACATTACGATTAGCTTGTAGTGCCAAGTTAGCGGTAATCAGACTGCCACTATGCTGTCGTGCTTCGGTAACGCACAATGCTTGGCATAAACCAGCAATGATGCGATTACGCTCTGGAAAATGGTAGCGTTGTGGTTTACTGCCTAATGGATATTCAGTCAGTACTAAACCGTCAGTGGCGATGCGTTGCTGTAGCGCTTGGTTCGCTCGCGGATAATAGCCATCTAAACCAGTTCCGACAACGGCAATTGTTCGGCCACGTGCTGCTAGTGTAGTTAAATGCGCCATTCGATCGGCGCCGGCCGCTAGTCCGCTGATTGTCACCACATGATGTGCGACTAAGGCAGGCATAAATTGAGTTAGTACTCGTTGTGTGTAATCAGTTGCTTGCCGCGCGCCTACTAAAGCCAAAGCCGGCTGAGCTAATAGCTCAAGTTGACCTTGATAAAATAAAACACTGGGCGGCTGATAGCTTTCTCGTAAGTATAGCGGGTACGCGTCATCAAGCCAAGTTAATATTTTTAAATTTTGATGACTCTGCAAGATAAACTGCAGGGTATCACTGGCCCACGATTGTTGAAACTGGCGCTGCTGGGTCACATTTAATTGGGCTAACTGACATAACTGTGTTAGGTTCAGCTGGCTTTGACGATGTTGGCGTAAGTATTCAGCAATTCTGAGTTCACCGACCCGGCCAATACCTGAGCAGAGATGAATTTTTAGTAATAAAGTTTGTGGATGCATAAAAACGCTCCTTTTAGTGGTTTAATACTAAACTACGCAAAGGAGCGCTAAATTATTTTAATTGGTTTTTTATCGGTGCAAAACTGCGGCGATGAATTGGTGTTACGCCCAGTTTAGCCAAACCAGCTAAATGTTTAGCCGTACCGTAACCAGCATTATCGGCAAAATCATAGCCGGGATAGGCCTGATCATAAGCTAGCATCAAACGATCACGAATCACTTTGGCCACGATACTGGCTGCAGCAATACTGATACTATGACTATCGCCTTTAAACATACTGATCGTCGGAATATCAGTTTTTAGCTTAACAGCATCGATCAATAAATGGCCGGGCCGCACGCTGAGTCCCGCGACCGCCTGCTGCATGGCTAATTTTGTTGCTTCTAAAATATTAACTCGGTCGATCGTTGCGGCGTCACTAACACCAATTGCAACACTGACTGCTTGTTCTAGGATCTGGGAGTAAAGCTGTTGCCGCAGTGTAGCGGTCAGCTGTTTGGAGTCATTGACCGCATAAACCGCAAAGTCATGGGGTAAAATTACTGCCGCAGTGACCACTGGACCAGCTAGTGGCCCACGCCCGACTTCATCGATCCCGGCAATTTGTGGATATTGTGGCCAAAGTTGCTCTTCATAATGACGCCGTTCCAAAAAAGCAGCACGTTGTGCGACTAATTTGGCTTGCTGCTTCTGATATTGCAGTAAACAACGTTGAACCCCTTTACGCGGATCACTTGCTAATTGGGCCAAATATGCAGCGGTAGGTTGAGTCATTAAATGTTGTTTGATCTGGACAATTGATTCACTCATTAGCTGCCCGCTTCAATGACTTGATCTAGCGTGTAACGGCCTAACTTACCTTTGCGACAATCAAGAATTAATCGTTCACTAGCCCGTTCGTAATCCTGCTTAAGTCCAAAATCAGCGGTTAATTTCATCAATAAATCAGGATCGGTCAAAGTAAGATCTTCTTCAGTTATATGGTAACGTTGCTGTAGGCGTTCAGGAAAATATTGCTTAAAGAATGCTAGCATATAAAGGGCAACATCATCTGAATGATAGAGTGAATCTTTGATCGCACCAGTTAAGGCTAATTTTTGACCAACCAAGGGATCTTCAAATTTAGGCCAGAGAATCCCGGGAGTATCCAACAGTTCTAAGTGCTTGCCGGCCTTTAGCCACTGTTGTCTTTTGGTGACACCGGGATGATTCCCGGTGATCGCAATATTTTTTTTGACTAGTCGATTGAGGATGGTTGACTTACCTACATTGGGGATGCCAATACAGATTGCGCGGATCGGCTTATTTTTGATTCCTTTAGCCTGTTGCCGAGCGATTTTATCGGCTAAGATCACTTGTGCCTGCTTTTCGATTTGCTGCACGTTATGATTATGTTGTGAATCAATACTGATGGCGGGTAAGCCTTGACGCTTAAAATAATCAAGCCAAGCAGCATTTAATGCGGCATCAGCTAAATCGGCCTTGTTAAGGATCATTAGCCGCGGCTTCTGTTGAATGATCTGATCTAAAATTGGATTGCGGGAAGCTAACGGTAAGCGAGCATCAACGATCTCTAAAACAATATCTACCAAATGTAATTTTTCTTGAACCTGCTTCTTGGCTTTTGCCATGTGGCCAGGAAACCATTGAATCGTACTCATATATAAAAATCCTTTCGTTTGCCGGCGTTAAACGCCTGGCTTCGTTCTGTTTTATTCTATCATATTTTTAAACCGAATTTGCGCAGACGAAAAAACAAGGTACTGACAACTTATTTTATCAGTACCTTGTCACTTAATTATTCTTTAGTTAATTGTTCGACTGCTTTATTATAAGCCACATCATTATCGCTAATTTGTTTAGTGATCGCGGTTTGTAATTTATCGATCGTTGCTGGGTCTAACTTGCCGGATTGGGTTAAGTTATTGGCAGCTTGGAAAGCAGTCACAGCTTGTTGTGTTGTGTCACTAAAGTAGCCATTGATCGTTCCTGGATCTTGCCCTACGGCTTTTAATTCAGTTTGTATGGTTTTGATCTTACTGGAAACATCATTCAACTGGTAAGTCTTTGCATCACTGACAACAGGTAAATAAGCGTAACTAGGATATTTAGCCACAATATTAGGCGTTAATCCACGTTTGTTGATCCAGCTACCATTAGGTGTTAACCACTTGGCAATCGTCAACTTAAATTCACTCTTTTTATCGAGCTGGACGACCTGTTGCACAGTGCCTTTACCAAATGATTTGGTCCCGATCAATTCTACATTAGCAGATTGATTTAAAGCCGCCGCAAAAATTTCGGAAGCACTGGCACTACCGTCATCGATCAAAACTTTAACGGGTTCTTTGACTTTAAAGCCGCCGTCCTCAGATTTACTGGCGTGATAAACCGTTGCTTGTCCAGTCCGCGGTTTAACTTGCATTAGTGGCTTGCCATTAGCAACAAACATACTAGATATCTTCAGGGCTTGTTGCATAATACCACCAGGATTACTGCGCACATCGATCACAAATGATTTTGCCCCTTGTTTGCGTAACTTAGTAATTGCCGCTTTAGTTTCCTTGAAGGTTGGTTCTGAGAAACTTGTGATCTGGATATAACCAATGGTTGGTTGATTTTTGTCTAAATGGGCATTCACTGTTTTCACCGGAATCACATCACGCTTCAGTGTTACTTTAAAGCTTTGCTTATCCCGCTTGATCGTTAATTTGACCGTCGTATTCTTTTTACCACGAATCTTATTAGTTGCTTTAGTTGCACTCCAGCCAGCCGTTGATTGGTCATTGATCGCGGTGATCACATCATTGGCCTTCAAGCCAGCTTTTTTAGCTGGACT
Organism: Loigolactobacillus zhaoyuanensis; assembly: GCF_003946385.1. GTDB lineage: Bacteria > Bacillota > Bacilli > Lactobacillales > Lactobacillaceae > Loigolactobacillus > Loigolactobacillus zhaoyuanensis. The sequence continues at coordinate 55,023 of NZ_RHOE01000004.1, read as the reverse complement.
ACCGGCAATTGGCGAAACGATCTCGATGTACTGGCCTTTTTTCTGGATCTCTGCACCAATACCTTCGAAGCTACCGGAGATCGTATTATCTAGGGTGCTGGCGTCACTACCGCTTAAATATTCTGAGTATGGATCGCCTAAGCTAGCGATCATACCCTTGACCGCTCCGTTGATCAATTTATTTTGGTCAGTTTTACGATAATATTGCTGATTGATAGTTTGGTAAACTTGACTAAGTTTACTAAAACCTGTAGTAGACGTATCTAACGATTGACTAGTGCGACTATTTAAGCCGATCACCAAGATCGTCATAAAAATACCGACAAAAAGGGCTAATAACGTTGAACTAATATAAACCAATAAACTAACCCGGCGTTTACGCCGTTTTGGTGCTTTTGGATCTGATTGTGGTTTCTCTTCCAATAAATTCACCTACTTATTTAGCTGCCTCGATTAAAGTTCACGTGCTTGTTCTTGATATTTTAGAAAAGCATCATCAAAAATAGTCATACTAGGTAAATAACCTGCATTTTCTTCCAGATAATGGGATAACGGTTCATAAGCTTGTTCCAACTTGGGGAAACTTTGATCGAAAAAAGCATTGGCGGCAAATTGGGAAATTTCATCATGACTTTCTGGGTCACGTAGCGTCATTAAAAATTGATAAAAACTTTTGCGCATTGATTTCACACCTCTACTTCACGATTATAGTTATTTATTGATCAATTAAATTGGGGAATATAAATATTAAGATTGATTTTATCATTTGGTAAGTCGATTCGAGTTGCCTTGATCTGCATACCGTTTTTCATTTTAAATTCATTCAATTTCAGTAAAATTGTTTTTTGCTTACTATCAAGCACGACCCATTTAGGAAATTTATAACTATGACTAATATAATTCATTACCGTCGTAATTGGTACAGATAAACTACCGATCGCCATTCGCCGCGCCTTCAATTGCACGTCGCCATTTTCTCTAACGTAGGGATCAAAATAAATTGAAAACGGGACCGGATAACCTAATAGCTTAAATTTTCCCTTGAGAACTGCTTGATCGTCCAAGGTAAATTCATACTTGATTTTACTGTTTTTCAGATAATGGCTCAGGTAATAACTGGTGACCGCATTGACCTGCGATTTATTCAAGTTTACAGCAAAGGTTGGCTCACGTTTGATTAATTTTTCGCTACTAGTCGTTGTAGCTGGTGGTGTCGTTAATTTAGTTCCTAAATAAGCCCCACTGCCGATAATGATTGCGACTAAACCGATAAAAAGCCACTTCCACCAATTAAGCGGTGCCTTTTTTGTTGTTCTTTTTTTTGTGTTCATATTCATATCCTATCTATATAACCACTTATTCTTTTGTTGCATCATTACTTGATATAGATCATCCGCCATGACCTGATAGCCGGAATGGTTGGGATGAAAGTTATCTTCCGTAAAAATCAAACTATTTTTGTCACTACTACTGTCGCTGGTAGCTTTAGCCGTTGTCTTTTTCTGAGTTGTCAGTTTTTCACCTTTCGATAATTGATCACAGATATCGATCAAATAACTATTTTTTTGTTGTTTAATGATCTTAGCGGAGGCACTATTCCAATCCTCAACTGCAGTCTGCATCTTAGTCATCTTGGGGAAATAAAGGTAAAACGGATTATAGATGCCGAAAACAAAAATCGGTGCCGTTGTATTTTGTTGACGGACATCTTGTAATAATGTTGTCAAATGACCGAGATAGGCGGTTTGCGCTTTTTTGATGTCCGCTTCATTCAGGTTAAGCATTTGTTGGCGCAGGACCGCCATTAAATCATTGCCACCGACCGACATTGTAATTACGTCCGCTTTTTTTAAAGCTTGTTGTAAAGATCGATCAGTCTTTACCCGCTGATCGATTTGGGTACTCGTTTCACCAGCGATCCCGTAATTTTGGGTCTGGGTCTTAACCGTTTGCTTAGTAGTCAGCTCATCTTTGATGATTCCAACGTAGCCGCCTTGCTTTTGACCGTCACCGATCCCTTCAGTTAGAGAATCGCCAACAGCCACTAGCTGGATGGTTTTCTTCTTTTTAACTGTTGGTTTTGGACGCGTATTAGTCACTTGATCACTAGCTGTGCCTGGAGCAAAATAATTAAGTCCAGCATAAATACCACCGGCAATAACACCAATGATGACGACGACCAAGACGATCTCTTTTAGAATTTTTAAACCGCGCAATGTTGCAACTCCTTGTATATTGATATTTCTTCTAGTAAATTCTCAGCTAAATATTTACAGCTATATTAAAAGGGCTTTGACAAACGCGTCGCAGCCCCATTTTACTACAAATTTTTGATGAGCATGTCTTTGAGATCATCTTTTTAGACACATTTACATTTAATCGGTCAGTAAAGACTTCATTTACTGACTAATCCTCCGTATAATACATGATCGCAAAAGCACCCATACCCGCGTAAGTCGCAATAATTGGACTGGTATCGCGGATCAATAACGGCACATTAGGTAAAGCTGCCTGAATGTCGGCCTTAAATTTTTCCATCACACTATTAGCAGCAACATGTGAAATGCCGATTCCTTTAATGTTAGGTTTAGTTGCTAAGTCAGCAATTAAGTCACGCATAAAATTATTAACGGTTTTTGTTCCGCGCCCTTTAGTTCTGACGTTCAACTCACCATCGATCATTTCAAAAATAACTTTCATGTTTAAGATGCTCGAAATTAAACCAGTTACTTTGCTGACCCGACCACCCTTAACAATGTTATCTAAAGTCATAACAGCCATGTACAATTTGGTACTGTTACGTACCCGGTCGATTGCCGCGATGATAGTTGCCTTATCAGCACCTGATTGTGCTAATTGAGCGGCCCGTAAAACTTGAAAGGCCATACCACGATCAGTTTCACGCGAATCGATCACGGTTACATCGCTTTTACTGAGGTTAGCCGCTTGCCGTGCTGTATTCACAGTACCACTGATCGCGTCAGTCATATGCAACGCAATGACTTGGCTACCGTCAGCCCCTAGCTGATCAAATAATTCAATGAATTCCCCAATTGGTGGTTGGCTAGTTTTAGGTAGCGCTACTGATTGGTTCATTAACTCAACGAACTGTGGGCGGGTAATGGTTTTACCATCGATATATACGGTACCGTCAATCATAACTGAAAGTGGAATGACCGTGATGTTGTATTTTTCAACTTCTTCAGAGGTTAGTTGAACCGACGAATCGGTTACGATTTTTATAGATGCCACGAACTTCAGCCACACTTTCTTACAAATTGTTTTCAACCTGTTATTACTGGAACAAAATTACAGTTTTTAATGATTTGAGCCCAGTAACTAAACACTAATTTAGTATAGCAGATTAACCCTGATTTTTCACTTGCCACTCAAAAAATTATTCATTTGTACGTTGGTAAGTAGCAAATGAATAGGGATATTTATTTTTAGCGTCAACTACCCCTGGCTGAAACGCAACACGCGTAAAAGCTGGCCAATCTAATTCAGGCATATAGGTGTCACCGCTGAAACGGGCCGCAATCTTAGTGACATATAAGCGCGTAACCTGATCCTTGAATAAGTTGAAAATTTGTGCGCCCCCAATAATGATCGTTTCCTGCTGTGGATGCGCTGCTGCATACGCTAAAACTGCCGCAACATTATTTAATAGGATCACGCCAGGTGCAACTGGATAATCAGTTTGTTGGCTAAGAACAATGTTAGTCCGCTGCGGCAACGGCTTGCCCATACCCGCATAAGTTTTCCGGCCCATTACTACGATTTGATTCACCGTGACTTGCTTAAAATGCTGTAGATCAGCAGGTAAATGCCAGGGCAATTGCCCCTTAGCACCAATTAAATGGTCTTGCGCTTCCGCCCACATAAATGCAATTGTCATTTAGTGTCCTCCTCTAAAATCTAATGTAACGTGGGTTCTACACCGCAACTGGTGCCTTAATTACTGGATACGGATCGTAATTTTCTAATTGAATGTCCGCCACATCATAATCAAAAATACTATGTTTATCAGGATTTAATTTCAATGTTGGCACTGACCGTGGGGTGCGGGTCAACTGTTCCTTGACCTGGTCCAGATGATTACTGTAAATGTGCGCGTCACCTAATGTATGCACAAATTCGCCGACTTCTAAGCCTGCTTCTTTGGCAATCAAAGCGGTCAGTAAAGCGTAGCTAGCAATATTAAATGGTACACCTAGAAAAACGTCGCCACTGCGTTGATAAAGTTGGCAGCTAAGTTTACCATCGGCCACATAAAATTGAAATAATGTGTGACATGGTGGCAATGCAGCTGTTGGTACATCTTCGGGATTCCACGCCGTCACGATCATGCGCCGCGAATCCGGCGTTGTCTTGATCATTTCGATCACGTTTTTGATTTGGTCGATGGTTTCGCCATTACGCGTCTGCCAAGCGCGCCATTGTTTGCCATAAACGTTACCTAATTCACCATATTTAGCTGCAAATTGATCATCGTTTAAGATTTGGTCACAAAAAAGTTGCTTCTGTTCCTTATAAGCTGCTGCAAAAGTAGCATCGGTCAATTGCCGATGACCAAAATCAGTCATATCAGGGCCTTGATAATCACTACTTTCCACATAATGCTTAAACGCCCATTCGTCCCAAATATGGTTGTTATGCTGTAACAGGTAGCGAATATTGCTGTCGCCTTTTAAGAACCACAGCAGCTCGCTTTTAATTAAGCCAAAAGGTACTTTTTTTGTTGTCAATAACGGAAAGCCTTCACTGAGATCAAAGCGCATTTGATAGCCGAAAACACTATAGGTACCAGTCTGTGTACGATCATTTTTATGATGACCTTCTGCTAAGATTTTACGTGCTAAATCAAGGTATGCTTCTTCCATAGTCGTTATTTCCTCCTACTAGATAAATGTGGTCACTCACCAGTCAATATTCATTAGGCTTCAGCGTACTGGCTTAGGTAATCCCAGCGTTGCATTTTATCTTCGATCTGTTGATTCAATTGCTCAACTTCACGTTGTTGCTCAGCTAATTTACCATAGTCAGCGCCATTAGTTTGCATCGCTGTTTGTACCGCAGCCAATTGTTGTTCTAGTTGATCAATATCAGTTTCGATAGTCGCCCACTCTTTTTGCTCATTATAAGTTAACTTAGTTTTTGCTTTGGTCACTGACTCAGCGGGCACTGTCGGCTGAGTAACCACAGTTGCTTTAGCTGCTGGCTGCTGTTGTTGGGCTAGATAGTCACTTAAATCACCGGTAAAGCGATCGACCTGTGCATCACCATTAAAAATAAGTAAGTCATCCGCGACTTGATCCAGAAAATAACGATCATGAGAAACTGTGATCACCGCGCCATTAAAGTTGGCCAAATAATTTTCTAAGACAGTCAAAGTACTGATATCTAGATCATTAGTTGGTTCATCTAATAACAGGACATTGGGCTGCTGCATTAAAATTTTCAGCAAATACAAGCGGCGTTGCTCACCGCCAGATAACTTACGAATTAGTGTTCCGTGCATGAAACGAGGGAAAAGAAATTGTTCCAATAACTGCGTTACGCTCACTACCGATCCATTACGTCCGGTAACTGCTTCGCCGACTTCTTGCAGGTAGCTGATTACTCGTTTGTCCGGATCCAACTGTTCAGTCATCTGTGTGTAGTAACCTAAACGCACCGTTTCACCTAAAGTAATAATTCCAGAATCAAGTGGTAGTCGCCCAGCTAAAACGTTCAAAAAGGTCGACTTACCGGCCCCATTCTCACCAGTAATACCCAACCGTGCATGATTTTGTACCATCAAATCAAAATCTTTAATAATGGGATGCTGGTGAAAGCTCAGACTGGCCTGCTTTAGTTCTAATACCTGTTTACCTAATCGTTGTTGGCCTAAATCAATATCGACCGCGGCAGCCTGCTCGATACCCTTATTAACTTGGGTCTTAAGATCATTGAACCGATTAATGCGGGCCTGTTGCTTAGTTGAGCGTGCTTTAGCGCCTGCATGCATCCAGTCTAATTCTTTTTTATAAAGTTTCTCTTGTTTTGCCGCCTGTTCGCTGGCTTGCTCAGCGGCAACGGCACTTTGCTGTAGATAATCCTCAAAATTACCGGTATAAGTAGCTAGTTGGCCAAATGCTAGTTCATAGATTTGATTAGTTACTCGATCCAGGAAATAACGATCATGGGTCACCACTAACAGCGCGCCTTTGTAACTGGCCAGATAATCTTCCAGCCAAGCGATTGAGGCAAAATCCAGATGGTTCGTTGGTTCGTCTAAAATCAGTAAGTCAGGTGATTCGATCAAAACTTGCGCTAAACCGACCCGCTTTTGCTGACCACCAGACAATTCACTGATCGGCTGATCTAAATCAGTGAGTTTTAGCTGTGATAAAATCGTTTTGATCTGCGTATCAACATTCCAGGCATCGCCTTGATTCATCGCTGCTTCAGCCTTAGAATAAGCCGCCTGCGCTTTAGGATCATCACCAGCAACGCTAAGTGCAGCTAAAGCCCGCTCATAGGCAGCAATTACCTTAAACAGTGGATTATCACCGGTAAAAATAGCTTGCATAATAGTGAGCTCTTGTGGTAATTGTGGAACCTGTTGTAAGTAGCCAATTCGGTATTGTTTCGGCGTGGTAATATCCCCTTGATCAAAGGTATCGTTGCCGGTTAAGGCATTCAATAAGGTTGTTTTACCGGCGCCATTGGTTCCGATCAAGCCGATCCGGGCACCTTCTTTAATAAAAAAGGAAATATGATCGAATAGCATTTTTTCGCCATAAGTTTTGGTTAAATTTTCCGCGGTTAAAGTTTGCATTGATTTATCTACCTCAGTTTCTACTTCGCACTCATCATAAAAGATTGCAATAGAAAACGCAATCATGGTTACTTACAAAATAAAAGTGAGAGTCACTGATACAATATCAGCACACTCACTTTATTAAATATGACTCAATTTTTCAGCTGCCGCAATCAAAGCTTTTTTTTGATTTGGCAATGTTGCGGCGACCACTGCCTTTTCTAATTCAGCTAATAATTGGCCTAGTTGTGGTCCTGGCTTCAAGCCTAGTGCTTGTAACAAGTCACCACCGTTCACAGCAAGCTCACTACGCCGCTTTATTGGTAATTGCTGGTATGCAGACTGCAATACCGCTTCCGCTTCACCAGCACCGTATAAATGAGCGATCCGATTAGCAGCTAAAATATTAGCTGATCCAGTTTCATAATAATTCCAATTGGTTAACGGGCTATGCGCTAAAAATTGTTGCAATATGGGTAAACTAAGACTAACGGCTTGAATCAACTCGTTTGCTGATTTCCATTGTCGCAAGAACGACTTAGTTGCTTCAATACTTAGATTCAATTGATGGGTGATCAATAACCAGACATCTTGTTCGTTAACTAACGGCGTTGCTGGCAATTCAGCAATTATCTTTAGCGCTGCCTGAGCTTGAGCAAGACCTGGACATTGACTATATAATTCAGTTTCAATAAAACTAGCTAGGCCATTTCGCCGCGCTTGCCCCAGCATTAGCTTAACAAATTCATCATGAATTCGTTCAATGGCAATTTTACTTAGCAATTGATGCTGGGTTTGAATCGCCAGCGCCGTTGCTGGCTCAATGGTGAAAGCTAACTGGCTTTCAAACCTTACCGCCCGCATCATCCGTAGCGCATCTTCATGGAACCGTTCGTTAGGATCGCCCACAGCACGAATCAACTTATTATCTAAATCAGTTAGACCGTCAAATAAATCGATGATCGTTCCATCGTGTTGTAGTGCTAGGGCGTTGATCGTAAAATCACGGCGCTTTAAATCCTCGCGCAATGAACGTACAAACGTGACTTGATCTGGTCGGCGAAAGTCCTGATAAGTCGATTCAGTTCGAAAAGTAGTGACTTCGTATGCATCGTCTTGCTGTAAAACAGTAACGGTACCATGTTGGATACCCGTATCAACTGTCCGCCGAAAAATCTGCTTAATTTCTTCTGGGTACGCACTAGTGGCAATATCCACATCATGAATTTTTTTACCAAGAAGTGCATCACGCACACTACCACCAACAAAATACGCCTCAAAGCCAGCTTGGATAATTGCATGTAGCACCGGTAACGCTTGGACAAATTCATCAGGTAACTGAGTTAATTTCATAGTAGATATTCAAGTCCATCGTAGAGTTGACTAGCTTGGCGAACTTTACGACAAGCTAAAGCGACGCCAGTCATAAAGGATTCACGGTCATAGGTATCTTGGCGAATCGTCAGCCCTTCCCCAATGCCACCAAATTGAACTTGTTGATGCGCAATTAAGCCGGGTAAACGTACGCTGTGGATCCGCATGCCCGCATAATTAGCACCACGCGCACCAGGAATACTTTCTTTCTCATCTGGATTACCTTGTGGCTTGTCGCCGCGAACTTCGGCCAGCATTTCAGCTGTCTTAACGGCCGTTCCACTCGGTGCATCTAATTTATTATCATGGTGCATTTCAATAATTTCAACATCAGGGAAATATTTAGCCGCTTGCTTAGAGAATTGCATCATCAAAACGGCACTTAAACTAAAATTAGGCGCAATTAAGCCACCAGTTTTCTGTTGTTCAGCTAATGTTTGCAAAGCTTTAATGTCCGCTGCCGTAAAACCAGTCGTCCCCACAACTGGCGATATTTTGTGTTCCAAGGCGAATTGAGTGTTAGCCACTGCCGCTTTGGGAATTGTAAAATCGATCCAAATTTCTGGTTCAGCTACCAACGTTGCGTTCAATTCAGTGAAAACTGGTGCGTGTTGACCAGCAAATTCAGGTAACTCAGCTAAATCTTTTTCAGTAGCGATTGGATCATAAACCCCCACCAATTCAAAATCAGCATTTTTTAAAACCATTTGTGTTGCAGTAGCGCCCATTCTACCTTTGAAACCTGCGACAAGAATTTTTGTCAAAAAGATCACCTTTTTCATTTAATTTAATTCGTTACTTAACATACTAACAAATTCTCGTGGCAATTAAAATATCCGTAAGCGCTAAAATCCGGTATAATGCAGGCAGGGGTAACGTTTATTTTCTTCTACTATCAAACAAGGAGGCGGTATTTTTGGTAGAGCAACATGGTATTCGGGGACGCGATTTATTTTTAATTGCTTTAGGTTGTGCACTTTATGCACTGGGTTTGGTGAGTATTAATATCAATAATAATTTAGCTGAAGGCGGAATTACGGGGGTTACATTGATTCTGCGCTTTTGGTTCCATCTGGATCCAGCCTATTCCAGCTTATTACTTAATATTCCGTTGATCATCGTTGGTTATAAATTTCTCGATCGTAACGCACTTATACTAACGGTTTATGGAACGGTAATGTTATCGCTGTTTCTGTGGTTGTGGCAACGATTACCGGTGCAGCTTAATTTACACCATGATTTATTTATCGCTGGGGTTATGGCGGGACTTTGCGGTGGTTTTGGCAGTGGGTTGATCTACCGAGCTGGTGGGACTACTGGCGGTAGTGATGTTGTCGCCCGTGTCATCGAACGGCAACGCGGCATTTCAATGGGCCGTTCACTACTTTTCTTTGATATTATCGTATTGGTTTTATCATTAAGTTACCTTGATATCCGGCATATGATGTACACCCTGCTCGCCTCTTTTATTTTTTCGCAAGTCGTTGATTTCACTCAAGAAGGCGCTTATGCCGCGCGTGGTATTTTGATCATTAGCGATGATTATCAAGTAATTGCTGACGATATTATGGCCCAACTAAATCGCGGCACTAGTTTCTTACAAGCTGAGGGTGGCTATCAACACGCTGAAAAAAAGGTGATTTATTGCGTGGTGGCACCAAATGAAATCGCCCTTATCAAACGCATTATTGCTCAACATGATCCACAAGCCTTTATTTCAATTATTAATGTCCATGAAGTCTTAGGCGAAGGTTTTACTTACGAACGTAAACGCCGGTCTATTTTTTAAATTTATGCGCAGCTTGTCTGCGCTATTTGTTTTTTATTAAATAAGTTAAAGTAACTTTTTTATGATATACTTGCTTAAAGGAGTTGGTATCAATGGCCTATCCCTATCAAAAAAACTTTCAGCATTTCTTAGCTGAAAAAGAGTTAGCGGAAATAACGATTGCTGAATATTCCCGTACGCTCGAAGACTTCTTCACCTACCTACAGCGCTTCAACTGGGCCTTTAGTAGTGATCCCAGTCTAGATAATATTCTAGAAAACGACATCCGCGATTACTTGAGCATGTTGCTAAGCCAGCGTGAGTTAAAAAATGACACCTACAATAAAATACTTTCGCACCTCAACGGCTACTTTAAATTTTTATTCACCCATGAATTGATCGCGCATTACCCAACTGTTGGCTTGAAAGGATTAAGTAAAGAAATACTACAACCAACAATTGACTTTACTTGGCTTGAACAATTGGCAGCACATCTGCAAAATCAGCAATTAAGTTTCTATACCCGTGCGCTACTGTTGTTTAGTGCTCATGGTTTTACCAGCCAAGAAATGTTAGCCCCTGATTTTTATACGATTGCGGCTGAGCTAAGTTTTAATGCAACCGAGCGCGTGTTTATGCAGGCTTTTCATGACTATCTGCGGCCACGCCAACTTTTACAGAATAGCGCTGAACTGTTTTTAAAAACGCGGCTCGACCGGCAGCATCCCAGATTATCGGCGCCAGCTTTACACAAGTATTTAAAAAAAGATGCCCCTTTATTAGATTTCGCCTTAACGCCACAGAAACTACATCAAGGCTATATCCTCCACTATTTAATCCAGCACCGTGCTGCCAGTCAAACTGAACTGCAACAGCAATTAAGGCTGGATCCCGCTTCACTAGACTACTACCGCAGTTTACTGCCTTAAATTAGTCACAAAAAATGCGTAACCACTTGGCTACGCATTTTTGCTATCAATTTTCATCCGCTAAATAATCATCAAGCAGATAAGCCATTTCATCATCCGTTGGCACGATCTTCACGTAGCGTTGTAAAGCAGCCAACGTTTCAGCACGTAACCCCATACTGCGGAAGAAATTAATGATTTCTTTCAGAAAATTAGCCTCATTTTTAAAAGTCGGATAAGCCAACAAGTAGTTTTCACGCGCGATAGCAGCATGATCTAATTCAGCCGCCGAACGCGCAAAGTTCCAGTAAGCTTGCGGATCGACATCTCCTTGTTGCAATGCGGATTCAAGCAAGTCGTAATTTTCTTCGTGGCGGGCTGATTTAACGTACAAATTACTTAATTCGATCAATGCCTGCATGTTTTCCGGATCGATCGTCAATAGTTGCTGTAAATATTGCTCTGCGGTGGCGTCATCTTCTAAACGTAACGCCAAATGGGCCCCTTTATCGAATAACACCTCGTTATACTGGTCAACGGCTAAACCAGCTTGCACCACCCGTAACGCTGCTGGTAATTGCTGATCAGCTTCCAACGCTTCGGCATAATAGGGATAAACTGAACTATACTGCGCATCTTGTTCCACTACCCGTTCAAAACTATCGATGGCCCGCGTATAATCTTTCAACTGCAACGCAATAAAGCCACTTTGAAATAAAGTATTACTATCCATTTCGGCTTCCGTGATCTGTGCTAGATAATCGCGAGCCTGTTCAAACTCACCACTATTGGCATAGGCGACCCCTAAGCGTTGGTAAAGATTGACTTGAGCAATCGTTGTTTCACCGGTAGCCACCAATGCTTCGTAATGAACGATCGCCTTTTGAAATTCGCCGCTATCAAAATAAAATTCGGCCAAAGCAAAACTAATGATCGGTTCATCAGGAAATAAGCGGCGGGCGGTCAATAATTTCTGCTCACTGACTTCGTACAAACCCTGTTGTTGATACAAATCAGCGCTGACCAACAGACTTTCTGCGTACGCTGGCGATTCTGGTTTAACTTCCTGTAAATAAGTCAGCGCCTCATCAGTTTTACCATCACTGATAGCAATATCGGCTAATGTTGTTCGTAGCTCATCTTCAGTGGGGTATTTTTTTAGTAACTGTAAATAGGTGCGCCGTGCTTGCCGTAAAAAACCTGAAGCGTACAGATCCTCTGCTAAACTGTATAACGTTTCATCATCATCCCGGCGTAAAGCGTGATTAAATGCTGTTTTGGCTTCTTCTAATCGTCCAGCTTGCAAGTCATCTAACATTTGTTTTGCGTAACTCAATTGACCGCACCTTCCATTCATCCGAATTCTTTCAAACTAAGCTATTCTAGCATATTTAGACTTAAATTTAAAAAAATCAGCTGTCGAACCAAAATAGCGGTGGACTGCAACCAGTCACACCGCCATTTTTTTAATGCTTATGCTTATCTAATTCTGCTCGTAAAGCCGCATTTTCTCGCTCTTTAGCCTTTAACTTACGCCGGCTATAGAACCAAAAGCCACCAATCAGCGCTAATAAAATGATCACGCCAATCAAGGTATAAAGCCAAGTATAATCAGGCTTGATCGTGACATCCCGCTTATTCAACTTAGCCGCCCGCTGACCATCGATCTCAAAGTTACGTTTAAAGTGCCATTTATGCCCTTTAGAAGTCGCAACCAGATCCATAGTGTATTTACCAGCCTTTAGTGGTTGACCATTTAAACGAACTGGAAATACTAGTTGAGAGTTAGGCGCCATTTGCATCCCTTTATTGGTCTGCTGGTACTTCACTTTTTCACTACCGCGGGGATAAATCTTTGCTTTAACCGTTAATTGATTGATATAGGTTGCGGTCACGTTGCGTAACGTTGCGTTGATCACATTACGGTAGTTGGACTGACTAGCCTTGACTTGACCTAATTTCATCTGTGGGGTCATCGTCTTCGTGTTTTGGTGCAAAACAATGCCGATCACGTAGGCATATTGATTTTGTACTGTTGTCCCTTTTTTGGCCTTTTTTTGGGCCGCGATCGCGTTGACATCTTGTAATCTGAGACCACCAGCGATGATCCCGTTAAAATGACCTGCCGGCATAGTGACGTTTAATTTGACCTGTCGTTGTTGGTGCGCTGGTATGTCGACCGTCGCTTGTTCCGGCTTAACATAATCAGCTAACGAATAACGCAAAGTAGTGTCTGCTTTAGCTTTGGCCTTAGTATATTCCACAACGCCATTTATATTAGTTGTCGCTGCATTAACTTCCGGTTTTAATTTAACCGTCTTATCGGTCAGATTAGTCACCGTTGCGCTGATCGTTTGCTGCGTCCCTGGCGCTAATTTTAAATCAAAATAATTAACGTCTTTGGCGACTTGATTATCTGGTAGATTGGTTTCTACCCCAAAAGTCAACTCACTAGCGGCGGCCGGCCGAAGCCAGACAAACATCCCTAAAATTAACGCTAAAGTAGCTAATACTAAATTTTGTCGTTTCAACAGAGACACATCCTTTGTCCGTTAGTTTTTATTGATTACGCAGTTGCAGGCACGTCCGTTAAGGTCCACGTTAAGTTTGATGTGTAGGTAGCCGCATCTGGATGCGCCGCAACCGGTACTTTTAATGTAGCAGTCGAAACGTCTTCTTCATCGGTAACTTTGCCCCATTTATCAGCCCAAGTACCGAATCCAGCGCCAGCGCCAGCATCCATAATAACTGCTGAAGTCCCGGGATCTAAAGTAACAGCATGGGTCGTAGGCGCCTTTTCAGTATTCCCCGTTGTAGTAACGGCTGTTCCTGAGAATTTTAATTGTGCACCCTCTAATTTTCCGTTCGCATCATTTGTAAATTGGGCATCTTGCATAACGGTCAAGGTCCAACCTTTAACCGCACCAGAACGTTGGTCAGTCACCTGCACAAAGTTAGGAATTGCTTTACCATCAGTAGTTTTATCATTTGCCGCTGTATAGGTTGCATCTGCTTTTGGGACATCATGAGTTCCAAAATCTAAATCTGAAACGTAATCAATGGTCAATGGGCCTGTTTCACCGGTACCAGGGCCAGGACCAGGATTACTAGGATCAGGATCTTCGGGATCGATTGGATTAGTTGGATCGGTCGTATCAGTGAAAGTCGCTGTTGCCGTTGACTTCTCGGTTTGGGATACAGCTGCACTCACACTTGTTGCTAACCCACCCGCTAATAAGCCACTTAACATTGTCATTGTTACCAAAGCACTTTTTTTAATCATTTTGGTCACCTCTTAGTTTAATTTATGTTGCATTAATTTATTTCTAAACATAAAGCCAGCTAAACCAAACAACAGAACACTACCCAAGAGCGTCAAACCCCAAGAAGTTTGCCCATTGGTTTGTGGCAATACAGTTTGTATATTGCCCTGAATATTATTTGATTGCACATCATTGGGAACTATCACCTGATTTGGCACGTTTGGCTTAACTATCGGACTAGGCACAAAACTGGTTTGTGCTTGACTATTTATTGCCGCATAACTAGCCGTACTCGGTAAAAGGAGCGCCGCAGCTAGTAACAAATACAAGACGAGCTTTCTTGCGTTCATCAGCGTGCTCCTTTCATTTATTCGGTAATGTTTCTTGTAAAGTCCAAGTCACCGTACCAGCATATTTTTCAACTTTGGGTTGTCCCGGCTTAGGCTTAAAGGCTAAGCCTGTTTTTGTATCCCATTTACTAGAAATATTGGTTGTTTTACCCGGAGTTGCCGTAGCCAAGCTGGCAACGGTCACGGCAGCGCTAGACAGCGTACTGTCAGCCCCATTATTTAGATAATGTAAACTGTCCGTTAAAACCGTGCCTGTCGTTTCACCAGTCATTTGTTTAGTCAAAGTAGCGGTTAATTGCCATCCGTTGATCTTCACACCAGACGGAAAAACACGGGTATCTTCCACCGCCAATGATTTATCACCCGTCGGTATTTTACCCATATACGTTATTGCACTGGTTTCCTTCACATTGAGATCCTCACCAAAATTGATCAAACTCGGTGCGGTGATACCGATCATACCTTTGATGTAGGCTAAATTAAAACTAGCATTACCGCTATCCGTATTAGTCGACCTGCGCGCTTCAAGCCTAAACTTATAAACAGTTCCAACCATACTATCACTATAGTCCGGCAAATAACTATCGGGAACGACATACTTCCAGTTTTGGCTTACTTCAGCAGTTACATTAACAGTTCCCAGTGTTCTGTCTTTAAGCGCTGGTCCATTACCGCTAACACTCACTGCCACGAGAACAAAGGTCAGTTTTTCGGTCAGTCCATCCTTAACAGTACCAGAAAGCGTAAAATCACCACCATAATAAAAACTGGTTTGGAAGTCACTAGTACCATTAGATTGATCCGCCTTTAAAGAAATTGCAGTGCTTGCTCGAGCTGCTGTAGCTGACTCAAGACTTGAACTTAAATCTGGGGTACTTTGGGTTGAGGTTGAGGGTTGATCCACGACAACAGAGCTACTGCTATCTTCAGTTTCACTAGTTGCTGCTGATCCAGAAGATTCTGTAGTCGCTATTACTTGGAGCTTAGACTGCAGTGTTCCTGCACGTGCCTGTAATTGATAACTGCCTGCCGTGACTGCCGTTATGGGAATCGCCAACTTAAGCGGTATTGCGTCATACGTGGTGATCAATAAATTTGTTGCGTCAAGCTGTGCGCTAAACTGGTCACTATTCGCATTATTAAGCTGATTAAGCGCCGTTACGTCTGTTTCTAGCCCTGCAGGTAATGTTATCGCCACCTGCGTCTCAGCTGGAACATTAGCGACAGTCAAGCTTAGTTCACTACTTGTGCCAACTTTTAAATCACTGGCACCGCTTAAGATCAATTCCGGTCGTGCTGCTGTGGTCGCCGCTTGTACTGAACTACCTACAATTCCCACTAACAAACTGACAAGTGCAAATAAATTCAGCCAGCGGCGCCACATCCTAGTCCGCATAAGTCCACCTACTTTCCTCACATTTTTCAACAAATTAATTGTAACCGTTGTCAATAAATTAGCTAATCAATTTTGATATTTTTTATATCAAAATTGATAGTATTAATTCCTAATATAAATAAAAAAATAGTGATAAATCACTATAATTAGTGTTATCACTGGTTAAAACTATTGATTGCGTAATTTTTATATCGCCTATTTATACCCAATGTAATTTATTATTTCTTCTATATTATGAATATCTCGTTTAGTACCCAATTGAGTTAGTTGGTACACTTGCTGCCCAGCGGCAATTATGGGTAAAGTCTGGTTGGTTATCACTAAATCATAATCATGCCCTGGTTGATACATTGTAATGTTGATCAACCACTGATCATGTAGTTGCCGTTGCAATTTACTGATCAATAAACGTTCAAAAATATCGGTGAAATCAGTGGCCAATCCAATCGTAATTTCCCGTTGTTGTTGACCTTGAAACTCATTAAGTATCAATAGCAAGCAATGCTGAAAATAAGCACTGTTAGTTGCAACAAGCAAACGTAACTGTGGACAAGCACTTTGTTTTAATTTGGCCAATACTTTAGCTACCAGCGTCTGTAACTCAGTTGTGAAATAAAATTGCCGATAATAGGCCGCAGCCGGTGGATTAAAGGTCGTTAGCTCACCATTAAATAAATAAGGTTTCACTAAAGCATCAAACAATAATTTAGAAAAATTAAACGGCCATTGCTCTGGCTGAAGCAACAATTCCCGGCGAATAACTTGATTAAAAGCTGCCAGCAACTGACTTAATTCAGTTTGATTATGCTGATAAATATCCGCAAATTTTTGGACTACAGTCGCATAACTATTAAAAACACTCGTACTCAGCAACATAGCAAACAAAGCTTTAGTTTCAAAATCAACAGATGCATTCGGTGTCCGCGCAAATAGTTGTAGATAATAGTCATTGATTCGTTCAAATAAAATATTATCGCGACTAAGCTCGTTGATTGCTGATGGTAATTGTTGGTCAAACTGATTGATCGTTAATTGTCGCTGCTGCGAGATCGTGATCCACAATTTGATTCGCTGGTTAGCCACAGTATTAAATTGATAAGCAAAATAACTTTCCAAGTGTTCAATATATTGATTATGTAAGATATTTGGTTGAATTTCTAGCGGTAACACTTTAGTAAACAACTGATAATAAAAATAACGAATCTGTAACTCTGGACCTACTAATTGACCATGGCGGATCGTTATTTTAAACTCGCGTAGCACGCGATTGATATGTTGAATGTGTCGATACAAAGAAGCTTCACTAATCGCTAACTTCAAAATCAATTCATGTAGATTTATTTTACCCTTACGGTACATTAATAATAAAATTTGACAATCAATTGAATTGTGGAAAACGTCATCTAAATAAAGCTTATTTAGCGTCACCTGACCGTCTAAACTTAACTGTAACTGATTAGGCGTTAACTCCAACTTAACTAAACCAGCAGTAATTGACGCCTGTAATTCTAATACTAATTGGTTAACATAACGATTTAATGAAGATACTGAGATCGACAGTTGCTGGCTAAGTGCTTGCTTACTAACCGCACCGTCGGCCAAGTAAAGTTGTTCCAACAATGACACCATAATGCGATCCTGCTTATCTAATAAGTCTTCCTTAAACATTACTAACCCCTTTTCTTCTCACAATCGACGATGTATCAACACCACTTTTTGCTAGCAAGTCTGGATCTATAAATAACTTAAGCCACATTGATTTTCAATTTTAAAGTTAACTTAACGCTAAATCATGAAGAATTTAAGAAGTTAGCCTGTCAAATATACTATTCCATGTTAGCTATAACTTAAGTGTCGATGTATATCAGCCCTGAGCACTTTTTAATTTGTATTAAAAAAGGCTCAATCCAATAGTGGATTGAGCCTTTCGATTGATATAAAAACTAGCAACCGAAATTGCTAGCTCAACATACCTTATTTAACTGCATCTTTTAATGCTTTACCAGGTTTGAATGCAGGTACTTTGCTGGCTGGAATTTCAATTTCAGCACCAGTTTGTGGGTTACGACCCTTACGAGCAGCACGGTCACGAACTTCAAAGTTACCAAAACCAATCAATTGAACCTTTTCGCCTTTTGCTAATGTGTCTTGGATCGAACCAAAAACAGCATCAACAGCAGCGGTTGCATCTTTTTTAGTCAAACCAGTTTGGCTAGCGACGTTTTCGATTAATTCAGCTTTGTTTGCCATAGTGAATGTCACCTCCTGAGCAACAATTAGACATCTGTCTAATATAAAATGAGTACTGCAATAAGCAGTTCTGAAATAATGAACAACGTCATCATTTCTGAATCAAAGATATCATAGGAACGCCGTGATAGCAAGGTTTTTTCATATTTTTAAGCGCTTTTTTCGTAAAAACCGCCTAAAATGAGAAAACTATTCATAAATCGGTGTCTTTAGTGTTAAATCAAGCTTTAGACTACTTCCGACGGCGAACAATAATATGAATGGGTGTACCGGAAAATTCAAAGGCATTTCGTAATTGATTTTCTAAGAAACGCTCGTAAGAAAAATGCATTAAATCTGGATCATTAACGAAAACAATAAATGTCGGTGGCTTAACCGCTACTTGCGTCGCATAGTAAATTCGTAATCGTTTACCATTAGATGACGGGGTTGGATTAGTTGCAATTGCATCCAATAGCACATCGTTTAGCGTTGACGAAGTAATACGCCGATTTTGATTTTCGCTCACTTTTTCGATCATTCCAGGCAATTGACTCAGTCGTTGCTTAGTTTTGGCCGAAACGAACACGATTGGTGCATAGTCTAAATAAGCAAAGTTAGCCCGAATTGCTTGTTCAAAGTTATTTAGTGAATGATTATCTTTGGTCAAGGTATCCCACTTATTAACGACAATGATGATACCACGACCTGCTTCATGGGCATAACCAGCAATTTTTTTATCCTGTTCCCGGATACCTTCTTCAGCGTTTAAAATCACTAAAACAACATCTGAACGATCGATTGCTGACATCGCACGCAAAACACTATATTTTTCAGCATTTTCATACGCTTTACCGCGCTTACGTAAGCCAGCAGTATCGATCATATTGAATTCAGTTCCATCAGCAGCTTCAAAACGCGTATCAATTGCATCACGCGTTGTACCAGCAAGATCAGAAACGATTACTCGATTTTCACCTAAAATTGCGTTTACTAATGAAGATTTTCCCACGTTGGGGCGGCCAATCAAACTAAACCGAATTCGACTTTCATCTTCAGGTTCAATATCAGTTGGGAAATGTTTAATAATCGCATCAAGCAAATCACCGACACCGATCCCGTGGACACCAGAAATACCTAAAGGTTCATCAAACCCTAACGCATAAAAATCATAAATATCCTGTCGAATTTCCTGGTTATCAACTTTGTTAACTGCCAATACAACTGGCTTATCTGAACGGTAAAGAATCCGTGCCACATTTTCATCAGCATCCGTCACACCTTCACGAATACTAGTAACAAACACGATCACATCAGCTTCTTCGATCGCAATTTCTGCTTGTTCTTTGATTTGCTCAACAAACGGTTGATCGACAATGTCGATTCCCCCAGTGTCGATCAAATTAAATTCATGACCTAACCATTCAGCGGAAGTATAGATGCGATCGCGCGTTACGCCAGGCGCATCGTCAACGATGGAAACACGCTGGCCAGCAATACGGTTAAATACAGTTGATTTACCCACATTCGGCCGCCCAACAATGGCAACTACTGGTTTCGCCATTTTTTCGCCTACTTTCTCAAAATTTTATTGATTATTTTTAAATTGATTGCAATCACTTGATCATAGCATAAATAACCTCTAAATTGTAGACCGACAAGCTCACCGGCTTACAAAATCTCACTCAAACAACAAGTATTGGTGCAAATAAAAAGAGATTGGTCAATGCCAATCCCTTTCGACCATCATTTGAGATCAAGTTATTTTTGATTGTCTTCAGTACTGCGTTTTAACTCATTACCAATCAAATCACCTAGTGTGAAGCCACCATCATCGGTATCTTGATAACTAGTATTATTATCTTGATAATCATTTGTTTTAGCTTTAGGTGCTGCATGACTCTCTTCACCAGCTGGCTTTGGTGTCAAAGCTTTGATCGATAATGCCAAACGATGTGCATCTGGATTAACTTCAAGTACTTTGACCTTAACATCTTCACCCTCAGCAAGAACATCATTAGGTGTAGCAATATGTTCGTGTGAGATTTGTGAAATATGAACCAAACCTTCTACACCAGGGAAGACTTCGACGAAAGCGCCAAAAGTAGTTAGACGTTTAACTTTACCGTCTAATACGCTACCAGCTGGAGCTTTTTCTTCGATATCAGTCCAAGGTTCTGGTAGAGTCGCTTTAATCGACAATGAGATCCGTTCGCGTTCAGCGTCAACTGACAAGACTTTGACCGTTACTTTTTGACCAACCTTTAAAACGTCAGCTGGTTTTTCAACACGGTCAAATGAGATCTCAGAAACATGGACCAAACCATCAATACCACCAAGATCAACAAAAGCACCGAATGAAGTTAAACGAGCAACTGTGCCTTCAACTGTATCGCCAGCTTTAAGCGTTGCTAATACTTGTTCACGTTGACCCGCTTTTTCAGCTTCAACGATCGCACGGTGTGATAAGATCAAACGGTTTTCGCTTGGTTCGATTTCAATGATCTTTAATGCTAACTCTTTGCCTTTATAAGCATTTAAGTCATCAACAAAATGATCTTCAATCATTGATGCTGGGATAAAGCCACGCACGCCAGCATCTACGACCAAGCCACCCTTAACAACTTCGGTAACTGGTGCAGTGATGTTTTCGCCAGCATTGAATTTGTCCTGAATTTCAGACCAAACTTTGCGCGCTTCCAGGCGACGTTTTGAAAGTAAGTAACTGCCATTTTCTTTATCTTTGCCGATCGTAGAAATGACAACTAGATCAAGTACATCCCCGACCTTAGCAACCTCTTCAATATCAGCAACTGGTTGGCTAGCTAATTCTTTAACCGGAACTACCCCTTCAACACCAGTACCTTGGATCCCAACGATCAATTGTTTATCATCGTCGATCGCCAAGATCTCACCCTTCACAATGTCACCGACTTTTACATCGTGGACACTGTTTAATGCGTCCGCCATGACACTTTTATTTTCAACTTGGTTTTTATTATCTTCACTCATGCCAAAATCCTCCTTAACAGCTTGAAACTACATTATCTATTTTATAGTAAAATGGCTTAAATTGCCACAAAAAGCTGTTATTATTTATGATCTTTCTGTTTTTCTACCGTGATCGCGATGATTCTAGCGACAACTTGTTCGATTGATAGCGCTGTCGTATCAACTAGTACAGCGTCTTTCGCCTGAGTCAATGGAGAAATTGCGCGCGTCGAATCTTTTTTGTCGCGCACTTCAATTTCTTCTTGTAAAACCGCTAATGGCGTGTTGATCCCCTTACCAATATTTTCAGCATAACGGCGTTGCGCGCGTTCAGCAACACTGGCCACCAAGAAAATTTTAACCGCAGCTTGGGGTAAAACCGCTGTTCCGATATCACGACCGTCCATAACGATCGCGCCTGCCTTAGCAATCATTTGTTGATGCTGTACCAATTGCCGGCGAACACCAGCCAACGCTGCAATCGTAGAAACATTATTTGTTACATCTGGTTGACGAATTGCTTGCGTCACCTCTTGAGTCACCTCTTGAGTGTTCACAAAAACCTGCTGCGGTTCCCCAGGCTTAAAGCTGATCGTAATTTTAGCTAAAATAGCTAACACGGCAGCTTCATCATGTAGATCAACCTTAGCTTGCATAGCTGCTAAGGTTAATGCGCGGTACATGGCGCCTGTATCACAATATGTATAATGTAACTGCTTAGCCACCAGCTTAGCCACTGTACTCTTGCCTGCCGATGCTGGCCCATCAATTGCAATTTGTAAACCTACTGTCATTCTAAAACTCCCTATCCAAAAAATCGAGATCGTGACCTGCGCCGCGATCTCGCCATTACCTAATTTTATTATTTAACCCGTAATTGCTGCCCTGGTTTAATTGTACTGCTATTAGAAAGTCCATTTAACTGTAATAATTCTGAAACGGACAATCCATTATTAGCCGCAATTCGATAAATACCTTGTCCCGAGCCGACTGTAACGTAGCTAGCAGCTGCAGAACTTGAGCTACTTGCTGAGCTGGCGTCACTACTAGACTCACTAGCAGCACTACTTGAACTGGCAGCCACAGCACTACTAGATTGTACACTAGTGCTACTTGACTGATCGGTAGACGCTTTAGACGATTGTTTCTTGGTCGTTTTCTGCTTAGCCGCCACTGATTGCTTAGAACGACTGCTGGAAGCCACGCTTTCGGTTGCCACTGGTCGATTCATTTGATTCTGCCAAATCGTCCAGGCACCAACCGGCAAAGCTGCTAAAACAAGTAACGCAATCGTTAAAATGGTGACAAATAAGGCATTACTTTTATCTTTGCGGTGTGTTGCCGACCGCGATAAATTACCCTTATCATCCCGGTCGTCCGTAAATTTGGTATCCCAAGGTTTATCCTCAGTTGATTTCTGATCTCGTTTACTCATCGATGCTCCTTCTCGCTCACCAAGCATTCATGTTTAGCAGAAAAATAAGCCAGTGAGTAACTAGCATGTGAGCAATTAGCGATAGACTTTCTGCCAAACCTTCAGCAAATATTGTAACATAATCTTATTTAAAATTCTTTAAATTTCGTTTAAAGCTGGGGCGATGTCGTAAAAATTGCAGCTAATCGTTCTTGCCAATTTTGCTGCTGGTCAGCTGCAACTACAGCGGTTGGATCACGCTGTAAGTCTAATTCAGCAAGATTTGTTGACTGTGTGGCATCACAGCAGGTTGGATCATGAATGACCGTCGTTGGGTCAGTAAAATAGTCGAGAATAAATTGGCGTTTACAACCTGGCGTTTGGACAAAAGCTAACATACTGCGCAACGCCAACATTTTTTCATCCCGCCGCTTAGCAAATAATTGCTGAATTGCAGCCGCATCCTGACCATGTTGCCGATAAAATTTCAATAAATCAATTTCGGGAATAGCTGCAGCAGCGAAACGTTGTGGATGAGCAAAATATTGCTTGATCAAAGCGGCCTCCGGTAGCGTGTTGGTCACTAAATTAGCTTGTAGTTGAAAATCACGTGCTGTATATAGCAAAATAGCGATGCTTTGCTGACCGTCCCGCCCAGCCCGACCGATCTCTTGTAAATAACTTTCTAAGCTACTAGGTAGATGGTAGTGGATAACAAAGCGTACATCAGCTTTATTGATTCCCATCCCAAAAGCATTAGTCGCACAAATAATTTCCAATTTACCATGCATAAATTGCTGCTGCACCGCAAAACGGTCCTGACTTGTCATCGCACCATGATAAAAGGCCACCCGCTGCGTCACTTTTTGCTGCAGCAATACCGTGATTTCTTCCGCTTTTTGGCGACTAGAAAAATAAATTATCCCTGGTCGTTTTAATTGCTGACATAAAGCGATCAATTGCTGATCCTTTTCGGTTTCATCAGCTACTGCTTCGGTCGCTAAATAAATATTACGCCGATCGACAGAATGAATGATCTGCTTGGTGTCGGTTGCCGTTAAGCCTAATTTAGCTAGAATATCGGCTTGTACCCGTTTAGTTGCTGTGGCAGTTAATGCCAACGTCGCGCGTGGTTGGATCGTCGTGCGCAATGATTTTAAAGCCAAATAATCTGGCCGAAAATCGACGCCCCATTGTGAAATACAATGGGCTTCGTCGATGACTAATAGATCGATCTGACTCTGCTGCAACTTTTGCCGAATCTGGGGCTGATTGGCCATTTCTGGTGATAAAAAAACGAACTTATATTGTTCTAGATGAGCCAAACCATACCGCCGGGTTACTGGATCAAGCGCAGAGTTCAGTGCTAATACACTCTTTTCACCAAGATAATGTAACTGTGCCACTTGATCCTGCATTAATGAAAGTAACGGCGATATCACGATGATCTGTCCAGCTAATAAATAGCCAGGCAACTGATAGCACAATGATTTACCGGTACCAGTGGGCAAAATAGCAAATGTATCCTGACCGGATAAAACTGCCTGGATCACCTCAGCTTGACCTGGCTTAAATGCCGTATAGCCAAAACGCGCCTGTAGCACTTGCTTAATTTTTTCTACGCTAATCATCAGCTTTCCTCCGCTCAATTTGATATAAACGAAACTCAAAAAAACTAAGCTTGGTCGTAGCTAATTGTTCATAACGCCATTGCGCTAACGGTTGCTCCGCAAATTTTTCTGTTAATATTTGTCGCGCTGGTGCCGATAAATAGGTGTTGAATGAAAAATCAGGCAATAAAATCGCGGCTTCTAATAAATGTTCCTTTAGCGTATTCAGCTTGACCTGCCGGCGCCGACTGATCATCGATAACGATAGTCCCTGTTGCAACAGGGACATTGTTTGCGCCGCACTTTTACTTAACAAACCACTGGCTAACGGTTGCCACAGTGTTGCCATTAACGGAAACCGTGCCGCTTGTGTGGTGATCAAGTGCAGCAAGTGGTGACTAATATCTTGACGGACTAATTCACCAGTCAAAGCGGTCCAGCCAGCTAATTGATCCGCCTGTGCCGTTGTAGCTCGCTCGACCTGATGACCTAGCAAGAACTGACTATAATAATCTGCCTGTGCGACTGGCAAAGCAGCTAATAGTAATTCCCATTCGTGTTGTAAACGCTCAGCAATTAAACTAATATCCTGCTGTTGAAGCCATTGCTTGACCCGCTGCTGCGTGACAAAGCTAACATTCAACGGAAAGTAACGACGGTTATGCGCCTGCAATTCAGAAACGACCTGCGTCGCTAAAAATAAACGATCACTAAATTCATGGCTGTAATGAAATTCAAAACCAGAATAGTAAGTCGGCAAAAAAATCTTGTTGCGATATTTTTCCTTGACTGCTACCCCCGCAGCCGTCAGCCGGATCGTGCGCTCTTGCTGAACCAATAGCCCGGCTGCAAGTAACTGCGTCAAAGCTTGCTGAAATTTAGCAGTCACCAGATGGGGTAATAGTTGGTATAATGGTAATAGATCATAGTCAAGTCCGGCGTAAAGATTAGAAACAGTACGCTTACCCTTGAGTAATGCTTGAATTGCTAACGGACGCCGCCACTGATTTTGATCAAACAAATAAAGTAAATATAATTGATCGTCCATATTTTTCACCTGAAGGAGATTTTTTCATGTATAGTCGTGTTCAACCTGAACAATGCATTGCGTGCGGTTTGTGCCAACTGCGTGCCCCAGAATTATTTGATTATGACGCAGTCGGAATCGCTTATTATCGCTTAGACCACAATCAAGGAACAACGCCGATCCCTACTGAACAACTTACCGCATTTAAACAAGCCTATCGTGACTGTCCAACTGGTGCAATTAAGCGCCAGTCCAAACCATTTTCGGTTGATAAATAAAAAAGCGGCGCACTCGTAAGCGCCCCGCACATAACTATTGTGCTACTTGTTTATGCTGTAAAATTATTGCTACACCTATTTTAGTTTGGTACTGGTTAACGTATTTTACCAGTCCGAGCTAATTTTTTTAGTGCAGCAACCTCTTGTGGCTGCAATGGTCGTGAATCGCCGGCAGTCATGCTTTCTGTCGTTAGGAACGCATAACGTTCACGGCTAAGCTTATTCACTGGATAACCAACTGCATTAAGCATATCGCGAACTTCGTGGTTCATCCCTTCATGGATCGTCAAACTAACTAGCGCCGTTTTCTTAGCCCGATCACTAGATAACAGCTTAACTTTCGCCGGCGCCGTTTTTTTCGTTGCCAGCTTAACCCCAGTTCGTAATTGCTTTAAAGCGTCCGTCGTTGGAATGCCTTCAACTTTAGCCGCATATTGCTTTTCAATTCGATAACTAGGATGGGTCAGCAAATTAGCTAGCTCACCATCGTTAGTCAAGATGATCAAACCAGACGTATTATAATCTAAACGTCCAATTGGATAGATACGTTCATTGATTTTGGGAAAGAAATCAACTACAGTTTTACGACCTTTTTCATCATGAACTGATGAAATCACGCGCCGTGGTTTATATAGTAAAAAATAACGCTTTTGTTCGGTCGCCAAAGGTACACCATCTACCTCAACGTGATCGTGTGGCTCAACTTGAATTCCCATCGTTGTAACAACTTCACCATTGACCTGAACATGGCCCGTACTGATCAGCTGTTCTGCCTTACGCCGTGACGCAATACCTGCAGCTGCAATCACTTTTTGTAGTCTTTCCATTAATGATTTTCTTCCTTATCTTTTAATTGTGCTTCAAATTGGGCAAATAGATCCTGGTTAGTTTCTGTTGTTGGCTCAATTTGTGGCGTTGTTAACGCTGGTAGTTCCGCCAATGATTTTAAACCGAAATAATCCATAAAAAAAGCACTAGTGCCATAAAGAATTGGTCGGCCAGGGGCATTTTTTCGGCCCTGCTCTTCAATTAACTGGCGCATCATTAACCGCTGCAATGCACCACCGCTTTGGACACCGCGAATTTCATCAATTGCAATTCGGGTGATTGGCTGCTTATAAGCAATAATTGCCAATGTTTCCAGTGATGCTTGGCTTAAATTCGTAGTTAAAGGGGTCTCAAAATACCGTTTGATCAACGCCGCATAAGCTTTTTTTGTTACTAGCTTATATCGTTCACCAAACTGGAATAAGACTAAGCCCCGTTGCTTATCAGCACGCAATTGCTGAGCAAACGTCTCTAGTGCACGTTTACTAGCTGCTCTAGAAGTCGTTAGCAAATGATTTAATTCATCCAGACTAATGCCTTCATCACCAGCAACGTATAATAAACTTTCTAACTCTGCCATGATATTCATGCAATTTCCTCTTTCAAGGCAACCGTGATCGGTGCTAACGTTTGTGCTTGAAAACAAGCGATTTGTTTATTTTTCATTAATTCTAAAACAGCCATAAAAGTGGTCACAGTTTCTTCAGTCGACGGAACCGCGGAAAGTAAGTGCGTGAAGGTTAATTGGTGCTTTGCACTAAGTTTTAGCGCCTGCGTGATTTGGGTCACCTTTTCCGCCACTGTTATCGTTTCACGTTGAACATTGCGCATCAATGCTGGCTGAGCTGGCAGCTGACGGCGTAACAATGCATTAAACGCCGTTGTCAGCGCCGCAATATCTAACGGCTGCTCTGGCATTGGTAGCGGCTCAGCACCCGCCAATAAGCTAGGTGCCTTACTGAAATGAGCCTTTCGTGTCTGTTCGCGCGTTTGTAAATCTGTCGCCGCTTCTTTATAGGCTTGATAAGTCAATAACTGAGCAACTAGCTCATCCCGGGGATCCTCACTAGCTTCTGCCACATCTTCAAGTAATGGTACCTCCGGCTGCGGTAGTAACCACTGACTTTTAATCCGCATTAAAGTTGCCGCCATCACAAAATAATCGCCAGCAATTTCTAATTTGATCTGCTGCATAGAATGCAGATAATCCATGTACTGTGACGTGATCGCCACGATCGGAATATCATCAATATTCATTTCTGAAACTTTGATTAAATGCAGCAACAAATCTAAAGGTCCCTCAAATTCGGGTAATTTAACCGTTAAGGCCACTAAGCTCATCCTTTTTATGTCGTTGTTCCCATTTACCAATTAAGGGTGATGTCGCGATCGTACCCATTAATTTGTCTTCCGGATATAAACGGGCCAATTCATCTAAAATTGTAAAACTATTACCTTCATCACGATCAGATGGACTCAATGATAAGTGCCGGACAATTAAGTAATCTTTATTTTGTTCAACGCCAACTACCCCAACAATATCACCAGTTGCATTCTTCCATAAAAATAATTGCCGACCTGATTCGGTTTGATACCATTCAATCTCAGCGTTTAGGTGGCTAACATCATTCAGATCAGGAATAAAGGAAAGAAGACCCATTGCGATCTTCTCGTAGTCCATTTTATACTTTAATAACATGCTAGACCTCCCAGTCCTTACCGTTCATTTATAACCATAGCTATCCTATCATAACAATATTTGCGTCACAATGCCACTCTCATATTAACCAGTTGTTATTAATGAATTTGATAAAACAGTACTTATTTAACCGATATTTCATTCATTTATACCAGATGATTTAAGCCCGTGGATGATAGCGATTATAAACTTCGCGCAGGTGTTTTTGGCTAACATGTGTGTAGATTTGGGTCGTCGAAATATCTGCATGGCCTAATAATTCTTGTACCACACGTAGATCGGCACCATTTTCCAAAAGATGGGTTGCAAACGAATGCCGCAAAGTATGTGGCGTAATATCCTTATTTATCCCAGCTGTTTGGACCATTTTCTTAAGATTTTTCCAGATACCTTGCCGGGTAAACGGTCGACCATAGTGATTTAAAAATAAAATCGGCTCACTTTGCCCAGGCTTCAAGAAAGTTGACCGACTCATTTCCAGATAACGCTTGATCCACTCGATTGCAACATCACCGATTGGAATTAACCGCTCCTTATCACCCTTGCCGAGCGTTTGGATCAAGCCAAGACTCAAATGTAGTTCTGCCATTTTTAAATGCGTTAATTCGCTGACCCGTAAGCCAGTTGCGTAGAGCACTTCTAAAATAGCACGATCACGTATTCCGATAGCAGTGGTCGTATCTGGCGCTGCCAATAAGCGGGTAACCTCGGCTTGCGAAAGCACTTGTGGTAAATGTTGCTCTTTTTTAGGCGAATCAACTTGTTGCATCGGATCAATGGTGATCTGATCAGTTTCCAAAAGGTAGCGATAAAATTTACGTAAACTAGAAACCATTCGAATCACACTATTATTAGCCATTTTTTTAACTTTTAAAGTCGTTAAAAAATCAAGGATCACGAAACGGTCCTGATTAAAATCCATCATTTTTTGTTGATCTAAATACGACGTAAATTTGGTTAAATCACGGGTATAACTGCTCACGGTATTTTGTGATAAACCCTTTTCGACTAGCAAATAACGTTTAAAATCAGCAAGCTGATTGGTCATTGCGTCCAATCTAGTTCCAACTCTCTATTCTTTCTTTTCTTGAGCCGCAGCTGCCTTGACCTCACGATTATGACGTTGACAATCAGCGCATAAACCCTGAAAAGTCAATTTATGATCTTGAACTTCAAAGTGATACTGCTGTTCAACTAGTCGCTCAACATCGTGTAATAAATCTTCATGTATCTCCTGAATTTTACCACATTGCATGCACTGCAAATGATGATGAAAATGGTGCTGAGCGCCTTCCCGACGTAAATCATATCGTATCAAGCCATCGTTGAAACTCACTTTGTTAACGATATTTAGTTCAGTCAGAATTTCTAAGGTCCGATAAACGGTTGCTAGACCAATATCAGGCGTTGATTCCTTGACTAGTAAGTAAACTTCTTCTGCGCTCAAGTGCCCGGTCTCATTTTGCAGCAATGACACTACAGTGGCTTCTCGCTGCGGTGTTAGTTTAAAGCCGGCTTGATGCAACTGCGCTTTAATTTTTTTAACGTACGCCTGATCTACCATCTTGATCCCTCCGCTTTTACGCTTACTAGAGTACCTCATAAAACTATTCCGATTGCTATTTAACCAAAAATAGTAGCTTAGCGTCCGACATAATTATTGTTCGTCTTGTGCCACCAAAATCGTTTCTCCGGCTTCTTGTTTGACCACACCAGCCTTCATTAAGTGACCTAAAGCACGCTTAAATTGGCCTTTGCTGATCCCGAAATATTGTTTAATATCTTCTGGATTACTTTTATCGGTATAAGGTATTCTGCCAGCAGGTTGGTGTTGTAGTACGGCCAAAATCATTTGTGCATCGTCACCGATTGCTTCATAAGCTCGTGGTCGTAAAGAAAGATTTAAGACACCGTCTGGCCGAACGCCGATCACACGTGCTTTAACTTGTTGGCCCAATCGTGGTTCAGCATCACGTTCGCTGGGATGAATAAAACCTAAATAATGTTCTGACGTGTAAACATAGCTACCCACCATCTTTAATCGATAAATAGTGCCTAGCACATTGGTATTATTTAATTCTGGCGCCGCTTTTTTACCCATTTGCTGGAAGCGTTCATCATCAGCTAAATCAGCCCACAAACGGCCTTTATTATCAACTTTTAGGCTGATCAATAAATAATCACCGCGTGCTGGCCATAATTGTTTGATCGTTGGTAATTCGTCTAAAGAAAGTACCACATCCTTGTCAGGTAACCCAATATCAATAAAAACACCTAGATCGTGGCGTACCGCAACGACAGGAGCAAAATCAAAACGGCCGATCTGCACATAAGGAATTTTAGTCGTGATTTGTAGCTCGTGATCCTCGTTTTCATAAGCAAAACCGGTGATTGCATCTGTTGCATGGTGTATCTTATCAAATTCCGATTTGGCCACGCGGTATGTAAAACCTTCGTGTTGTCCAAAATAATAATCCTGATTTTCGTCGGTAACGGTCACCGAGATTTTTTTACCAATAGCTTGATTTGTCGCCATAATATCTCCTATCTCGAGTTCAGCTCAATGCTGTTTAATTTCATTAGATTTATTTGATCAGTGATAAAGACTGCATCACTTGGATGATCACAAAAGTCATGCCTGAAGCAATTACAGGACCGGCGGCAATTCCTTTAAATAGAACTACGCCCATGATCGTACCAAAAACAAGGGCCACCGTAATTTCCGGACTTTGGGATAATAGCCCAACACCCTTACTGGATAGAACTGCTACTAAAACACCACAAGCGACCGCTATAAATCCTACTGGCGACTTAAAAGCATTAAATAGATCTTTAAAGCCAATTTGCCCAGTAGCGATCGGTACTAAAATAGCAACGGAAATCACGGTCACGCCCCAATTGATCCCTTTAGCTTGGATGGTTGTTAATAGTTTTTGCGTATTTGGTATTAGTTTTAGCGCTAAAACAACCGCAGCAGCGATCACTAATGATTGGTTTTTACCCAAAAAAGCGACAACTAAAATAATCGCTAAGAATAGCCAGCTTTCCATATGTCCTCCCCAAATGTGATTTATTGGTGTTGAACGATTCACCATAAGTATTTTAAAACTAACTTTAGTAAATAATAACGTCTATGTGTTATCTATCAAGATTGCCACTTTAACTGTTCATTGATTAATGATAGCACAAAAAAAAGCCGTCGTGTAAAACACGACAGCTTTAATTCAAAAATTACATTGCGTTAGAAGCACCACGATAAATGATACCACGACGTGAATCAACAGTAATAACTTCGTCATCAGCAATCAATGAAGTTGCGTCTGTAGCGCCGACAACAACTGGAATACCCATTGCAATACCAACAACTGCAGCATGACTTGTTAATCCGCCAGCTTCAACGATCAAAGCACTTGATTTTTCAATGGCTGGTAAGTAGTCTTTATCAGTTGTTTTAACAACTAAGATACCACCTTCGACAGCCTTTTGGTTAGCTTCAGCAGCTGAAGTAGCGATAACTGTCTTACCGATAACGGTTTGATCGCCAACGCCTTGGCCTTCAACTAATTTAGAACCAATCAATTGGATCTTCATAACGTTAGTTGTACCACGTTCGCCAACTGGCACACCAGCAGTGATCAAGATCAAGTCGCCTTCTTTAGCGAAGCCAAGGTCTTGTGCTTTTTGTGAAGCCAAGTTAAACATGTCATCAGTTGATGATGGCTTGTCAGTTACGATTGGTTGAACACCCCAGTTAACGGCTAAGCCACGGCGAGTGCGTTCGTCAAAAGTAATTGCCAAGATATCAGACTTAGGACGATACTTGGAGATCATCCGGGCAGTAAAGCCAGATTCCGTTGCAGCAACGATTGTACGGATGCCTAAGTTACGAGCAGTATGGGCAACGGATTGACCAATTGCTTCTGTAACATCAGTTTTGCTGAATTCTTTTAAAGCAAATGAATCTTGATCGATCATTGATTTTTCAGCACGAACTGCAATTTTAGCCATTGTAGCAACTGATTCTACAGGGTATTTACCGTTGGCACTTTCGCCTGAAAGCATTGTTGCATCAGTACCATCAAAGATAGCATTGGCAACGTCAGTAGCTTCAGCACGAGTAGGGCGTGGGTTTTCTTGCATAGAATCTAACATCTGTGTTGCTGTAATAACTGGTTTGCCCAAAACGTTGCACATCTTGATCAAACGTTTTTGGATGATCGGTACATTTTCAACAGGAATCTCGACGCCCATGTCGCCACGAGCAACCATCAAACCATCAGAAACCTTTAAGATTTCGCTGATGTTGTCGATACCCTCTTGTGATTCGATTTTAGGGAAGATTTGAACATGTTCCATATGCTTCTCTTCTAATAATTCGCGAATATCTAAAACATCTTGTGCTTTACGAACAAAGCTAGCAGCGATGTAGTCAATATCATGGTCTAAACCAAAACGAATATCAGAAGCATCTTTTTCAGTGATACCTGGTAAGTTGATTGAAACACCAGGTGCGTTAACACCTTTACGGGAGCCAAGTAAGCCGTCGTTTTCAACTTCAACGATCAGTTCTTTGTTGGCGTCATCTTTTTCGGTAACCTTCATGTCGATCAAACCATCATCAAATAAAACGTGGCCGCCAACGTGAACATCATCAAACAAACCTGGATAAGTAACCGCAATCTTTTCTTTAGTCCCTTCAATGGAATCATCCATTGAAATACGTGTTACATCGCCGGTTTTGAATTCGATCTTGCCAGGTTTTTCAACTGTAGTGCGGATTTCAGCACCTTTAGTATCTAACATAAAGCCGATCATTTTACCAGTTTCTTTGACTGCATCACGTGCTTGTTGCATCCGATCTTCATGTTCTGCATGGTCACCATGTGAGAAATTGAAACGGAATACGTTAGCACCAGCTTCGATCAATTTCTTGATTGTTTCTTTATCGGAACTAGCAGGACCAAGTGTACTTACGATCTTGGTTTTCTTCATAGGTAGAATCTCTCCCTTGGAATTTTTTATAAAAAGACTTTAATGTCATTTTTATCTTAGATTAGTTGTGTCTTATCGACACACTTTTAAA
Organism: Loigolactobacillus zhaoyuanensis; assembly: GCF_003946385.1. Taxonomy (GTDB): domain Bacteria; phylum Bacillota; class Bacilli; order Lactobacillales; family Lactobacillaceae; genus Loigolactobacillus; species Loigolactobacillus zhaoyuanensis. The sequence continues at coordinate 22,000 of NZ_RHOE01000004.1, read as the reverse complement.
ACTAACTTAGTATGAAATATTATTGTTTAAATCAAACAACGATAATTCAGCATGATGCTTAGAATCAAATAAATCAAGAATATCGTGTGATACGATCTTGTTATTTTCAATTCCAACTGCTAAGCCGCCCTTACCTTGCAATAAGAGGTCAACTGCATAAGCACCCATTTGTGAAGCCATTACGCGATCACGAGCAGTTGGTGAACCGCCACGCTGTACATGACCTAGTACGGTTACACGGGTATGGAAATCACCAAATTTACCTAATTCTTCAGCAAATTCATCAGCGTGCATAACGCCTTCTGCTAAAATAATCAAGCTGTGTTTCTTCCCACGATTACGACCAGCGCGGATCTTATCCGCAATAGCTTGCATATCGAAAGTTTTTTCTGGAATGATAACTGCCTCAGCACCACCGGCAACACCAGACCAAAGCGCAATATCACCAGCGCCACGACCCATGACTTCGATTACGAAAGTCCGTTCATGACTAGTGGCAGTATCGCGAATACGATCGACTGATTCCAAAACGGTGTTAACGGCCGTATCAAAACCAATTGTGAAATCCGTGTAAGGAATATCATTATCAATTGTTCCTGGTAAACCGATAGCATTATAGCCATGTTCCGTTAAGCGTAAGGCACCATGATAAGAGCCATCGCCACCGATAACGACTAAAGCTTCAATACCGAACTTGTTTAATTGTTCAATACCCTTTAACTGTCCCTCAACTTGAGCAAATTCTGGATATCTAGCAGAATACAAGAAAGTCCCACCACGCTGAATCTTGTCACCAACTGAGGATTCGTCCATCTTGAAGATATCCCCGGCAACTAAGCCAGCATAGCCGTAATTAATTCCGTATACTTCTAGTCCTTCGTGGATTGCTTTCCGAGTGACTGCACGAATTGCCGCGTTCATACCCGGCGCATCGCCACCACTGGTTAAAATCCCAATGCGTTTCATTTCTTCACCTCAGGCATTTTGATTAGTTGTTAAAGTACAAGCACCTGCACTCAAACCCAGACAATATCATACCACTTTTCTGAAAATATGTCTGCTTTATCTTTGAATTTTTCATCACAAATTAACTTTAAATCGTTTTCAGTCATGGCGCAGGTAAAGTCTGCGCTTTCACCACCACATTAGCATCTCCTAGAACCACTGCTAACTGATCAACGACCTCACTAGCTAAGTCGATCCAATATGGTTGGCGCAATAATATTTTACGTTTCGTTGTTGGATAAAAAAGTAAAACTGGCGTGTTTCCCTTATTCTGTTGGAGCAAAGTTTGCACTGCCTCAGTTTGCTCATCGTTTAAGCGTAGAAATAACATTTCTTGTGGTAGTTGTTGTTCTAAATCGGCGGCCGTCTGAATCTGTTCAGCAATCAATTGTAGCTCGCCACGCTGCTCATCCGCCTTACCAGCAACATAAATCACTTGGCCCTTTTCCAGCCACGGACTAATTTGCCGGTATAACCGCGGAAAAACAGTGACGTCAAGTTCATCAGTTGGGTCATTAGCCGTCAAAAAAGCCATTTGCTCGCCGCGTTTTGTCCGAATCACTTTGATCCGTTTGACAAACAGCAATACCGCTTGCCGTTTACCAGCTACCAGCTCACTGATTGCAACTGTTGGTTTCAGCCACTGCAAATTAGCGTATTTCTCAACTGGATGGCCTGATAAATAAGCACCTAAATACTTTTCTTCTTGGTCTAGTTTATCCGCTAACGTTAAATCAGGCACGGCTTCTTCTTTCAGGGCTAGTTCTTCAGCTAATAATTCATTTTGACCACTAAAAGCTGTATTCGCAACTAGTTGCGGTACTCGTTTCAGTAAGGCCCCACGGTTATCGTTAAATTCATGAAATGCATTGCTATAGATCAAGGGCGCCAAATAATTCATGGTCAGCCATTTATCATCTAGGCTAGCCAATCGTTGCAAAAATTGCTCCAATGAAACAAATCGTCCATTAGCACGCCGTTCAGCCAATAACGCAGTCACAAATTGCCGGCGTAATCCCTTGATACACATTAAACCAAATAAAATCTTATTCGGTCGTTGAACTGTATAGGTCAACTGACTTTGATTAACGTCTGGGGCCAGAATTGTTAAATGGCGCTTCTTAGCTTCAGCTAAATAGCTTTTTGTTTTGGTTGGATTACCGATCACTGAATTTAATAGTGCCGCAAAAAAGGCTGCTGGATAATGGGCTTTGAGATAGGCTAATTGGAATGCCACCATGCTGTAAGCCACCGCGTGGGAACGATTAAAACCATAATCGGCAAAGCTTTCAATATAATCATACATTTGTGTTGCGACTTCGCGCTTATAGCCGCGCGCAAGTGCCCCAGTTAAAAATTCGTCTCGTTTTGCATCGATCACCGACTTTTTCTTCTTACTCATCGCCCGGCGCAGACTATCGGCTTCACCTAAGCTAAAACCACCCATTACTGCCGCTACTTGCATGACTTGTTCCTGATAGACAAGCACACCATAAGTTGGCGCTAAAATGGTGGCTACCCGTTGATCAGGATAGTGTGGTTCCTTTTGTTCATGCTTGCGCTTGATAAAAGTTGGAATATTTGCCATTGGTCCTGGTCGATAAAGTGCATTGACTGCGACGATATCTTCAAAGCCAGTTGGTTGCAACTCGCGCAAAACATTTTTGATCCCTGCTGATTCAAATTGGAAAACACCATCCGTGTCCCCACGTTGAAATAGTGCTAACGTCGCAGCGTCATCTAGTGGCACTTGGGCGATCGGTAAAGCCTTACCCGTCTGCAACTTAATTAAATTCAATGTATTGGCTAAAATACTTAAATTACGCAACCCTAAGAAATCCATCTTCAACAAGCCCAGTGCTTCAACATTGCCCATCGGTAACTGGGTCAACAAAATGCCTTCACTACCAGTTTGTAGCGGTAGATAATCGGTTAAGTCTTGATCACTCAGTACGATCCCGGCAGCATGAGTCGAATAATGACGTGGTAAACCTTCAATTTTTTGCGCAGTGGCAAATAGCAATTGATTACGTGGACTATCGCTGACCAGATTACGCAAACGTAACGATTGCTTATAGGCGGTTTCCAAATTAATATGCAGTACAGCAGGAATGGCTTTAGACCAATCTGCCATTTCAAACTGGGTCAATCCTAGTACGCGACCAACATCGCGCAAGGCTTGTTTTGCTGCTAACGTGCCGAAGGTAATGATCTGCGCCATATGCTGCTGACCATATTTTTCATGAACGTACTGCAACAGCTGTTCACGCTTGTTATCAGGAATATCTAAGTCAATATCAGGCATATTATGCCGTTCTGGATTTAAAAAACGCTCAAACAACAGATCATACTGCAGCGGATCAACCTCCGTAATGGCTAAAGCATAAGCCACTAACGCACCAGCAGCGGAACCCCGCCCCGGACCAGTTAAAATATTCACTCGATGTGCATACTGCATGACATCCCAAATAATTAGAAAATAGTCTTCAAAACCCATTTTTTCGATTATATTTAATTCATAATCTAGCCGTTTTTGATAGGCAGGCGGCACTTGACCAGCATTGAACCGCTGTGCTAGGCCTTGCTCCGCAACTTCGCGCAAATAAGCATGACTGGACTGGATAGTCGGTACAGGAAACTTAGGTAACAAAGAATTATGCAATTTAATTTCAAGCTGACTGGCTGCTGCTAACTGCTCAGTTGCGGTTACAGCAGCTGCTAAGCCATTGGCCCGGTAACGTTCAGCAACTTCCGCAGCGGGCATTAAATAATGTGTTCCTGATTCTTGTGTGACTGCTGTATCCAGTGTTGTGCCGGCCTTAATATGCTGTAGCACGGTGACACTAAACGCATCTTGCGGATCTAAGTAACAGACATCCTCCAGCGCGATCAAAGGTACCCCGCTGGTTTCACTTAATTGTTTTAACATAGCAACATAGGCTTGTCCCTCTGGTTGTAAACTGATTCCTAGTCGCAGCTGTGCAGGTTTTAATGCTTGCAATTGTTGGATATAGTGTTGTGCTTGTTGTCGGTCAGTTATTGCCAGCTCTGGTAGTTCAGCAGCATAAGCCGGTGTCACTACAACTAAATCACCTAAATAGGGCTGTAATTCTTTTAAGGTCAATTGTGTGTCGCTGGTCATTACCCGCGTCGATAATTTCAGTAAAGCTTGATAGCCTACTTGATTTAAAGCATAGACTAATAGTGGCGCTGGCTGCTCCGACGTAAATAAACCGGCCGGCGCGATCGTCAAGCCCAAAATTGGTTGTAAACCCGCCGCTTGACAGGCAGTATAAAAGTCAATACTGGCCGATAATGATTGAAAATCGGTCAGTGCTAAAGCCTGATAACCACGTGCTTTTGCGTTTTTCACTAGTTCAGCGATCGTCAACGAGCTTTCAAGTAAACTATACGCACTTTTCACTTGTAATTGTACAAAGGTCAACTCGCCACGTCCTTTCTACTTCAAAATGAAGATCGCCAGGTTAAAACATGGCACCACTTCACAAAATATGTTGCACTATAATTATAATACCAAACGAAAACAAGTTCCCCTAATTGATTGTGCAATTTAGCAATGATATTAATGTCACCGCCGCTTTGATCAAATCGAAATTCGTCTTTCACTTAAACGTAAATTATGCTAGAATCATCAAGTAGAAAGAGGTGGCGGCATGAAAGAAATCATCGTCGTAATCTGGGCTTTAATCTTAGGACAACTAGTTGGTTACATCGGTTCTGCCGTAACTTCATTGTCTTACAGTCCAGTTACTGTGGCAATCATCTCGGCAATTTTCGGATTGATCGTATGCATTTTACCACATGTTTTAGGCACAAAAACTGCAACTAATAAATAAAAAAAGACCGGGATATTTCCGGTCTTTTTTTATTTTATTCGTTTTTTTCAGTACCTACACTGTTATTTTCAAAAACTAACTGATCATTTAACAAATTAATATTGATTGTTGTGTGTGGTGCGACACGGCCGGCAATGATTTCTTTAGCCAATGGGGTCTCGACTTCACGCGTAATAAAGCGCCGCAATGGTCGTGCCCCAAAGGCTGGATCATACCCCTTTTCTGCCAACCATTCCTTAGCACTATCCGAAATCGTCAAGGTGATTTCTTGATCAGTCAGGCGCTGACCAAGTTGTTGCAACAACTTCACCACAATTTCCTGAACATCGCTTAAGCTTAACGGTGTGAACATGATAATATCGTCGATTCGATTAAGAAATTCTGGCTTAAACTTAGTTTGGATCAACTGCTGAACTTGTTCTTGACTTGCATTAGAAATCTGCCCATTGTCATCAACGCCAGCTAACAGAATTTCTGAACCTAAGTTAGAGGTCATGATAATAATCGTATTCTTAAAATCAACGGTGCGTCCCTGACCATCGGTTAAGCGACCATCATCTAAAACTTGCAATAGAATATTAAAAACATCGGGATGGGCTTTCTCCACTTCATCAAGTAAAACGATTGAATATGGATTACGTCGAACCGCTTCGGTTAGTTGGCCACCTTCTTCATAACCGACATAACCAGGTGCCGCACCGACCAAACGTGAAACTGAACTCTTTTCCATATACTCACTCATATCGATTCGAACTAAATGTGATTCAGAATCAAACAAGTTTTCAGCTAATGCTTTAGCTAGTTCAGTTTTACCGACCCCAGTTGGTCCTAAGAATAAGAACGATCCTAGTGGTTGATTAGGATCTTGTAACCCGGCACGTGACCGTAAAACGGCATCGGTCACAGCAGTTACTGCTTGATCTTGACCAACTACCCGTTGATGCAAGCTATCACCTAAATGTAACAACTTTTGGCGCTCGCCCTGCACTAATTTGGCAACTGGAATTCCGGTTTCACGGCCAACTACTGCAGCAATTTCATCTGCGGTAACTGATTCTTGGACTAACCAGTCGTCAGGACGATCTTGTTGCTCTAAATCAGCCAATTGTTTCTCTAGTTCAGGGATCGTTCCGTGCTGGAGCCGGGCCGCTGTTTCTAGATCATAATTTCCTTGCGCATCCTGTAATTCGCGTTTGGCTTTATCTAACTCAGACTTTTTGGCGTTGACCGCCGTTATATCTTCTTTTTCAGCTTCCCACTGCATTTTTAAATTATTAGCTTCCTCACGTAAGTTGCTTAACTCACCTTGTAATTCGGCTAATCTTTTCTTTGAAACTGTATCCGTTTCTTTTTTTAATGCGGCTTCTTCGATTTCCATCTGCATTAGCCGCCGCGTGACTTGATCCAGTTCAGTCGGCTGTGAATTCATCTCTACATTGATATTAGCACTGGCTTCATCAACCAAGTCGATCGCTTTATCCGGTAAAAAGCGATCAGTGATATAGCGATCGGATAACGTAGCCGCTGCGACCAAAGCATTATCATGGATCCGGACACCATGAAAAATCTCGAAGCGTTCTTTTAATCCACGAAGGATGCTGATCGTATCTTCAACTGTGGGTTCTTGAATCAAGATCCGCTGGAAACGTCGTTCTAACGCCTTATCTTTTTCCATATATTGCCGATACTCATCCAACGTTGTCGCACCGATCAAATGTAGTTCTCCACGGGCTAGCATGGGTTTTAATAGGTTGCCGGCGTCCATACTACCTTCAGTTTTACCAGCACCAACAATATTATGGATCTCGTCAATAAAGAGAATAATTTGCCCGTCACTTTTCTTGACCGCCTTAAGCACGCCTTTGAGCCGTTCTTCAAACTCACCACGGTACTTAGCACCAGCAATTAAAGCGCCCATATCCAAACTAAAAATCGTTTTATCCTTTAAGTTATCAGGCACATCTTTATTAACGATCCGCTGGGCTAAGCCTTCAACGATTGCTGTTTTACCAACCCCAGGTTCGCCAATTAGAACTGGATTATTTTTTGTTTTCCGCGACAAGATCCGAATCACATTACGAATTTCTTCATCGCGGCCGATAATTGGATCCTGGTCACCAGTCCGGACTGCTTTAACTAAATCAATACCATATTTCTCCAACGCTTGATATTGTTCTTCTTGATTTTTTGAAGTCACACGCTCACCTGCCCGCATTTCAACAATTGTTGCCTTTAATTTTTTTTCGGTAATTCCAGCTTGAGTTAAGAATTGCGTCAAAGGCTGATATTTCAAAGTCATCAACGCTAAAATCACACTCTCAGTGGCAATAAAATCATCATCAAAACTGATTCGGATCTGATCAGCGGCCTGTAATAATTTAGCTAGATTCTGGCTCATGCTCTGACCATACTGCACATTGCCTTCAACCGCTGGTGCCTCGTCTAACAATTGATCGATGCGCGCTTCAAATTGGCTAAGATCCACGCCAACTTTTTCATAAATTTTTCGCCCTAATTGCCCAGGTTGTACTAAAAATTTAAACAAATGAGCAATATCAATTTCTTGGTGTTTACGTGTTACTGCGATCTGTTGTGCCTCAGCTAAAGCATCTTGGACAGCTTGTGTTAATTTTTCTGGATTCAAAATATAACCTCCTGACAATAAAATTGTTAATAAAAGGTCGACAGATTTACACTGTCGACCAATTCTTTAACTATTTGATAACCAAATTATAGCGCGAACAAATGTTTCGTTCAAGAATTTTGACTATCTTTGACTAATCAATCGACCCTTTTATACTAGCATGATTTCCGCTTAACCTGCCTCAGACTCAAGACTGAATTATTTTTGACTATTCAACCGTGAAATTTCTAAAATAACGCCAACCGCATTAGCCATTACCTGTTCAGAAACAAATTCATAGCGACCGTGCATGTTTTCCGGACCGGCAAATAAATTAGGGGTCGGCAGGCCCATGAATGAAATTTTTGAACCATCTGTTCCGCCACGAATGGGTTCGATCAATGGCTTGATATCCATATTTTCCAGCGCTTTTTTAGCTAGGTCAACGCTGGTCATGTCTTTTTTCAAGACTTCGCCCATGTTGTAATACTGATCAGAAATATCTAAGGTGAATCGTTCCATACCCAGCTGCTGGTTTAACTTAGCAGCCAACGCTTTAGCCTGTTCCTTACGTGCTGCTAAACCATCGCGTTCAAAATCACGGATAATGTACAACATTTCTGCTTCTTCTACAGTACCATTTAATTGATACAAGTGGAAAAATCCTTGCAGACCATCCGTTTTTTCTGGTACTTCTGCTTGAGGTAAGCCATTTTGAAAATCGACGGCCAACTGTAACGCGTTGACCATTACACCTTTAGCGGTTGCGGTATGAACGTTTTTACCTTGAATGTGGACCTTCATTGCTGCAGCATTGAAAGTTTCAAATTCCAATTGACCTTCCTCACCACCATCGATCGTATAGGCAAAGGCGGCATTAAAGTCAGCAACATCAAAACGATCGGCACCGGTACCAATTTCTTCATCAGGACCAAAGCCGACGCGTAGTTCACCATGCTTAATCTCTGGATGTTGAGCTAAATACTCCATTGCCGTCATAATCTCAGCGACACCAGCCTTATTATCACCACCCAATAATGTGCTGCCATCAGTTGTGATCAGCGTATGTCCAGCATAATTTGCTAAGAATGGGAAATCCGTTGTATTCAACGTATATTTTCCGGCTGGATCCAATTTGATTTCTGACTTACCGTCATAGTCGTTGACGATTTGTGGATCGATTCCTTCAACATTAAAATCGGCTGTATCAAAATGAGCTAAAAAGCCAATAACTGGCACGACACGATCCAAGTTACTCGGTAGTGTTCCGATCACATAACCATTTGATTCAAGATAATGGACATCCTGTAGACCAATTGTACGCATTTCTTCTGCTAAATTTTTGGCAAATGTCACCAAGCTAGGCGCCGATGGTACTGTGGTTGAGTCGGGGTTAGAACGAGTATTTACTTTCACATAACGTAAAAAACGTGGAACTAAAGTTGTATAAGTTGCCATTTAATTTACCTCCATCTAAAAAGTTAATTTTTTTGTCATTCAAACTCAATTAAGTCACAAAATCATTTTAACGTACGAACCTAAACGATAAACGTAAACGGGTCCGTGCTCAACGCTGAAGCCATAAAAGTGACATCATTCCAACCGGCTACCCGTGCCCATTCTTGAAATAAAGGGACTGCCTTGGTCTTAACAATACTTTCAATATGATGACCAGGATCGATTGCTGACAATCCGGCAGCTAACATATCATGTGCAGTGTGGTAATAAACGTCACCGGTCACAAAAACATTTGCTTGCTGCTGTAAAACTGCCGGATAAAATTTACCGCCATCGCCACCAAGTACTGCAACACGCTTAACCAGTTCATCAGGATGCTGGGTCACTAAGCGTAACCCTTGAACGGCAAAAGCGTCTTGGGTAAATTTAGCAAATTCACGAATCGTCATTGCCTGTTGCGGCTCACCCACCCGACCGATACCAAACTGTTCACCACTAGCATTATCTAAGGTAAATAAATCATAAGCCGGTTCTTCATATGGATGTGTCTGAAACATTGCTGCTAAGACAGCGTTAGTCAGCGCTTCAGGAAAGACAACTTCGACTTTGGTTTCAGCAACTGCCTCAGCTTGATCAACCTGGCCAATAAACGGCTTTGCGCCGGCATTCGGCGTAAAGCGGCCGGTACCAGCATAGCTAAAGCTAGCTGCCGAGTAATCACCTAGTTGACCGGCACCGGCAGCAGCCAGCGCCTGACGCATCCCGTTTGCATTTGCTTCTGGAACATAAGTTGCTAATTTTTTTATTTTACGTTGATAATTAGGCTGTAAAATCTGAACATTTTTTAACTGTAATTGCTGGGCCAGCCAATCGTTCATCCCACCGTTAGCACTATCTAAATTAGTGTGCGCCGCGTAGACCGCGATATGGTGGCGCAACAGTTCTGCATACATCGCATTTTGGGGATCATCTGTGACTAAGTTTTTGGCTGGGCGAAAAATAACGGGATGATGGGCAAAGATAAAATCGATTTTTTTAGCGATTGCCTCCTTCACGACCTCTGGCCGCACATCTAAGGTTACTAATACTCGATGAATCGTTTGTTCCGTTGATCCAAGTTGCATGCCAACCGGATCGCCACTTTCCGCTAAGTACTGCGGTGCAAATTGCTCGAATCGGCGAATAAAATCCTTCACTCTAACCATGTAGCACCTCCTCAATCTGTTGGTTCTCAGTCCGTAAAGTCGTTATTTTTTGTTGGGGTGGATTTTGGGCTTGTTCAAGATTAGCTAAAATACGTTGATTCGTAACTAAGCGATGCTGCCATTTTCCTTGAAAAACAGGTGCTTTCTCCTGTACCAGACACGGGCCAAACTTCACCTGTAGCTCCGTGTACTTCACTGGTTGCGCTTGACGTTCAGCGACAATTATTTCATAAGTATGCTGATCTTCGCGCAAAATTTTTTCTTGGATAATTGCGAATTGTTGCTCAGCTAACCAAGTACGCACAACATCCTCTTGTACATTTGGCTCTAAGACCAGTCGTTTAACAGTTTTTAATTCTTGCTGTCCCCGAGCCAAAATATCGCGGATCAAGATACCACCCATACCAGCGATCACCACTGTATCGATCTGATCCATTGCGCGAATAGCCGCCAAGCCATCCGCCAAACGCACCCGAATTTTAGGTGCTAAACCAGCGGCGACCACTGCATTTTGTGCCCGAGCAAACGGACCAGCGATCACTTCGCCAGCAACGGCATAATCAACTTTTCCACTGGTCACTAGATTGATGGGTACCATGGCATGATCCGAACCGATGTCTGCTACGCGGGCACCATTTGGGACACACGCTGCTATTGCTGCTAAACGCTTTGTTAAATGATTTTTATTCACAACATTCAAATCCTCTACTTCACAATTATGTTGGTTTATTCGCGTAGTTCGCTAATAAACTTTTATGTTACGGACGATGCGACTTAGACTTGCCACACTTTGGCTTAGTCTAATCGACAACGGGGAGCAAGCAATTACTTTGCAAAAAAGCATCAGCAATTAATACTTGCCAATACTGTCCCTCAAAACGAGTGACAGTATCCATTCAACTACGGCAAAATTCGCCAAGTTGAAACATGGTTCTACTTCACAATTATGTTGGTTTATTCGCGTAGTTCGCTAAATTAAAACATAACTATATTACAAATATGTTGCCATCTGACTCTATTGTAACAGCCCCATGCATCATTTAAAATATAGCGATACCAATTTAATTATTAATTATTTCTGTAAGCGTGTTAATAGCTATAAAAACTGACGATTTAGTTAAATTAATGCCCCGAATATCCTACTTTTTCTAAACAAAAAAGCAATCGCCATAACTCGACGATTGCTAGATCACAAAATACTATTCTAAGAAATCTTTTAATTGTTTAGATCGACTTGGATGGCGTAATTTACGCAAGGCTTTAGCTTCGATCTGACGAATTCGTTCACGCGTAACACCGAAGACTTTACCAACTTCTTCCAAAGTCCGCGTCCGGCCATCATCTAGACCAAAACGTAACCGCAAAACGTTTTCCTCACGATCAGTTAGTGTGTCCAAAACACTTTCTAACTGTTCCTTTAGCAATTCGTAAGCAGCATGGTCAGCTGGACTAGTCGCATCTTGGTCTTCAATAAAGTCGCCTAAATGTGAATCGTCCTCTTCACCAATTGGTGTTTCCAACGAAACAGGCTCTTGGGCAATTTTCAGAATTTCGCGGACCTTATCCGTCGGCATATCCATTTCGGCACCGATTTCTTCCGGTGTTGGTTCGCGACCTAAATCCTGCAATAATTGACGCTGGATCCGAATCAATTTATTAATGGTCTCGACCATGTGCACTGGAATACGAATCGTTCGTGCCTGATCAGCAATTGCACGAGTGATTGCCTGACGAATCCACCATGTTGCATAAGTGGAGAATTTGAATCCTTTACGGTAATCAAATTTTTCGACAGCCTTCATCAAACCCATATTACCTTCTTGAATTAAATCCAAGAATTGCATTCCACGACCAACATACCGTTTAGCAATTGAAACAACTAAACGCAAGTTGGCTTCAGCCAAACGTTGCTTAGCTTCGCCATCATTTTGTTCGATCTTCAATGCTAACGCAACTTCTTCATCAGCCGTCAATAAAGATACACGACCAATTTCTTTTAAATACATCCGAACCGGGTCATTAATTTTGATTCCGGCGGGCGCAGACATATCTTGCAAAGCTTTTTTAGAAACTTTCTTTTCTTTTTTCAAACTTTGTTGTGAAGGTTCACCATGTTCATCAACTACGCTGATACCTTGATCTTCAATCCGCTGAATAACTTTTTCAATCGCATCTGATTGCAAACTAAACGGTGTGACGATCGTATCGGTTAGCTTATCTTCCTGAATCTGTTTTTCAGGCTTATATTCTTTGATGAGTGCTTTGAGTGCCGTTTCTAGTTTCTTGTCTCCGCTCTTCACAATCTCTTTTGCCATTAGATCGGCCTCCCTATTTCAATCTCACTATAATTATTAATTCATTCGCCTACTTTTTCGAAAGCATAGCGAATTCAAAAATAAGCAATGGTTATACCATATCCGTATTAATCGTAGGCTGCATTTGCCGTTTTAAACGAATGATCGTTTGCACAGCATTTAATGAACTAGCACTATCGCCGCTACGGCTTGCTTCCTGTAACTGAGCTTGCGCCGCATCCAACTGCCGCTCTAAGCCAGCCTGCTGTAATGCATGCAGATAATCTTGAAACTGATCCGTTACTGTCGCTTCATCAAACGCCTGTTGATCGATTGCAATGACCAAACTTTGCAACTGATTGTCAGTGACCTGATCCATAAATTGTGCGATCACAAACTGATCGTGTTTCGCAAAGTAGGCAATTGCTAACTGATAAATCGCCTGATAAGCTTCATGAACAAATTGAAAATCAGCCTGTTCATTTAACGCGATCCGCACATCGGCAGCCTTAAAATATAAATTCAGTAAGCCACGTTCTGCTCGTTGCGTCCTGGTCAGCTTAGTCTGCTGTTGATGAACTTGCGGCGTCATTGGTGCTGTTTCGCGCCGTGGCTGCGGCGCTGAACGCCGCGTTGTCGTTGCATCAACCAAATAATCTTGTAATTGGGTCGCTAACGCTTCATAGGTTACCTGCAGTGATTCACTTAACCGATTTAAATAAATATCACGTTCGACAGCTGAACTCACATTGACCAGTTCGTGCAATGCAGCATCAATGTAAGTTAACTTGTCCTGCTCGTTATCTAAATTACGTCCTTGCTTTAAATAACGTAATCGGAACCCGACCGCCGTTTCCATACTGCCATTGATGATTTGTTGAAAACGTTCGGCGCCATATTTATTAACGTACTCATCTGGATCAAGTTGTTCCGGTAAGGTCACGATACTTAATTGAAACCGTGGATCACTATGCAATAATTCAATCACGCGATCAGTTGCCTTCAGACCAGGCAGATCACCATCGTAACAAACAACTAAATGATCTGTGGTTCGCTGCAATAAATATAGCTGTTCGTTAGTTAAGCTAGTTCCCATTGAAGCAACACCATATGTGATTCCCGCTCGATAAGCCGCAATCACATCCATGAAACCTTCAAACAAAATAACTTGCTTAGCTTTACGAATCTCAGCCTTAGCCACATCAAAATTAAATAAAACATCGCGTTTATTAAACAATTCAGTTTCGGGACTATTTAAATACTTCGGTTGACCCTCGCGCTTAGTTAACGCTCGCCCTGAAAAAGCGATCACGTTACCTTGAGCATCTTTAATTGGAAACATTACTCGATCAAAAAAGCGGTCACGCAAGGTACCATCATTATTTTCAATAAACAAACCCGAATGACGCAATAAATTAAAATCAACCTTTTTTTCAGCAAAAAAGCGCGTCAATAAATCGCGTTCATTCGGTGCGTAACCAATATCAAACGTTGCTAATAATTCTGCCGATAATTGACGTTGCTGTGTATAAGCTAATGCCGTCTCACCAAGTTTGGTATTTAATAAAATATGATGAAACAGGGCCGCCGCATCTTGATAAAGTTGACGTAATTGTTGTTGCTGTGAATTTGGAGCTGGTTCATTATGGGACTGTGTGTCATAGCCAGCTAGATCAATATCAACATGACCTAATTCGGCAACTCGCGTTACTGCCTCCGGAAAAGATAAGCTCTCCACTTCCATGATAAACTTAAAAACATTACCACCACGACCACAACTAAAACAATGAAAAATCTGTTTATCTTCTGTAACCGAAAATGACGGTGTTCGCTCTTCATGAAACGGACATAAACCAAATAAATTACGTCCGGACTTCTTTAACTGGACATATTGTCCCACCACATCAGTGATATTAACAGCACCGCGGATTTGTTCCACAACATCTTCTGGGATTCTAGTTGCCAACTCACTCACCTTACTCTCAAGCCATAAGCTTCGAAAAGTCGCACCCAAATTGAGTGCGACTTTTCTGAGTCTTAACGAGCACAAAAATACTTCATTTACTATAGCACAATTTGGCCTAACCAGCAACCGGTTTGCACGACCAAAAGCACCGGAAAACTTTACTTAACGATCAATTGATTCAGATCAGCAATACTGAAAATTAAGCGCGCTAAGATCACTAACTGCTGCAAGCGATTATTACGAACTGCAGTATCATCTACCATAACCATGGTAGCATCAAAATAAGCGGCGATCAGAGGCCGTAGTTGTTCTAACGCTTCGAAGTTCTCCGCAATCGTGCGTTGAGCCACTTGGGTACGAACTTCTTCAACAGCGGTATAAAGCATTTTTTCAGCATCGTTTTCAAATAGTGTCGGATCAACGGTCAGTTGCTTTTGGTCAGCAAAATCAGCTTTTTCACTTAAACGTAAAACACGTGTCAAAGCCTCTATTGTCGCCTTAAAGTCAGGTGTATCTTTACGTTGCTTCAATACTTTAGCTGCCGCAAACATCTGCTGTAAATCATTTTCATGACTAGCTAGGACTGCATCAACAATATCGTAGCGAACTTTATGCTGGCCAAACCATTGGCGCATCCGTTCATTGATAAACTGTTGGAATTGACTACTATTAGTCGCTAGGTCTAGGCCAAAGGTCGCCTTATGTTCAGCCAACACTTGACTACTTTGTTGTTGCAAAGCAGTGATATCCAAGTGCCAATTTTCAGCTTTAATGATGCGGACGATTCCCGCCGCTTGCCGCCGTAACGCATAAGGATCGTTAGAACCATTTGGAATTAGGCCAACCGCAAAGAAGCTGGTGATACTGTCAAATTTATCGGCAACCGCCAAAACTGCGCCCACCTTAGTTTGTGGCAGTACACCATCCGCTGAAATTGGTTGGTAGTGTTCACGGATAGCCGTAGCTACAGCTGGCTTTTCACCTTGTAACAAGGCATATTTTTCGCCCATGGTCCCCTGTAATTCAGGAAATTCGCCGACCATACCGGTCATGAGATCAAATTTATAAATTTCACTAGCTCGTTGTAAATCGGCAAGTTCATCAGCTGCTAAACCAATGTTTTTACCTAAAAGTTGGCCAATAAGCTGTACTCGTTGCATTTTTTCATACATTGTACCAATTTTTTCATGGAACGTGACTTTCTTTAAGCGCTCCACATAAGCAGCAATTGTTTGTTGTTGATCTTCATTATAGAAGAATTGTGCATCTTCCAGCCGTGCCGTCAGTACTTTTTCGTTCCCACTGATCACATTGTCCAAGTAGTCACGATTACCATTACGAACTGAAATGAAAAGCGGTAATAGCTTGCCAGCTTGATCACGCGCGTAGAAGAAGCGCTGATGATCTTTCATCGAAGTAATCAAAACTTCATCTGGCATGTTTAAATACTTAGGGTCAAAACGGCCAGAAAAAGCAGTTGGGTATTCAACTAAATTATTGACCTCTTCCAATAAGTCAGCATCAAGTTCGACTACCCAATTATTTTGTTCTGCCAAAGTCATAATTTGTTGCTTAATTTCAGCTTTGCGCTTTGCTGGATCCACGATCACAAATTGTTCCGCCAAAGCTACTTCATAGTCAGTAGCTTGAGCTAAATCAACTGGCTGGCCTAAGAAACGATGACCTTGCGTTGTTCGACCACTGGTAATATTCAGCACCTGCAATGGCACAATGGCTTGATCTAGTAATGCAACTAACCAGTGGATCGGCCGAATATACTCAAAATCATAGTCGCCCCAATGCATGTTAGTTGGGAAAGTCATGCTGGTGATAACTTCAGCCATCCCGCTCAAAACTTCAGCCGCCGACTTTCCGGGAATGAATTTATTAACGAAGACATAATCTTCACCTTTTTGCTGCTTAAAGGTAATATCAGCCGTTGTCAAACCTTGGCCGCGGACAAAACCTTGTGCCGCCTTGGTCCAATTGCCTTCGCTATCTTGTGCAATTCGTTTGGCTGGCCCACGGAGTTCTTCTTTGACATCTTCTTGCTTAGCTGCAACATCAGTCAATAAAACGGCTAAACGTCGCGGCGTCGCAAATGACTTGATCTCACCATAAGTTAAGCGTTGTGCCTTTAAAAAATCCGCCGTGCGTTTAACTAATTGTTGCCGACTTGGCGTCACTACATGCGCCGGAATTTCTTCTAATCCAATTTCTAATAAGAATGTTTGACTCATGGTTATGCCTCCTCCTTTTTAGCCGCATCTTTTAATAACGGAAAACCTAACTTTTCCCGTTCAGCAACGAAAGCACGCGCAACTGAACGAGCCATATTACGAATACGGGCTAAGTAGCCGGCACGCTCCGTCACACTAACGGCCCCACGCGCATCCAACAGATTAAAGGTATGACTACACTTCAAGATATAGTCATAGGCCGGGTGAACCAAACCATTTTCAATTTGTTTTTTCGCTTCACGCTCATACATATCAAATAGTTCCAGTAACATTTCTTGATTGCTTTCTTCAAACGAATACTTAGAATGCTCGTACTCTGGTTCTTTGAAGATTTCACCATATTTAACGCCGTCACCCCATTCAAGATCGAATACATTGTTCACATCCTGAATATATGAAGCTAAACGTTCGATCCCGTAAGTGATTTCGGAAGTAACGGGTTTAACGTTTAAGCCGCCAACCACTTGGAAATAAGTGAATTGAGTCACTTCCATGCCATCAAGCCAAACTTCCCAACCAACACCGGCACAGCCCATTGACGGATTTTCCCAGTTATCTTCCACAAAACGAATATCATGTTCCAATGGTTCAATACCCAATTCCCGCAAACTACCCAGATATAATTCCTGAATATTAGCAGGTGAAGGCTTCATGACCACCTGGAATTGATGATGTTGATACAAACGGTTGGGGTTTTCACCGTAACGACCATCAGCTGGCCGCCGCGAAGGTTCGACATAAGCGGCGTTCCACGGTTCTGGTCCAATTGCTCGTAAAAATGTATAAGGGCTCATGGTACCAGCACCTTTTTCCGTATCGTAAGCTTCCATCAACATACAACCTTGTTTACTCCAATAATGTTGCAAGGTCAAAATCATTTCTTGAATATTTAATTTTTGACTCATCATGAATCCTCCACTCTTTATTTAACTGAAAACAGTAAAAAGTCCCTATGTCGCAATAAACACGACATAGGGACGCTTGTGCGCGGTTCCACCCTAGTTCTAGTGACATACTGCCACTAACACTTAATTATGTTTTATTTCGAACTCGAGAGTGCCACGCTAAACAATTCCTTACCCGACTCACACTACCACGGGCTCGCTTAAAGTATTGTTTAACACCGTTCTGTCTTCATTCACTGATACAGATTTTACGGCTTTTCCAGAAAGTTGTCAATCATGGTTTCAGCAGATCATCCCAATTAGCCATTTCATCAATAAAATGTTTACTTTTTAACGATAAACCAACACTATCCTGATAAATTAAATCTAGCATTTGCCGTAATTCTTTTTTAGTCGCTGGCTTAACTGTGATCGAATTTAGTTTGTGTAGGTCAAGCACCGAAAATAACCGCAATAGGTAAATGGCGCGTGCACTGGCGTGAAACCGATAATGATCAAGCTGCCAATGTTGCTGACATAATAAACCACCGTAGCTTTGCGAATAATCAAACGGTAAATCATTCCGCTGGCACACCACACAACTTTCTAAGTGCGGTGCCACACCGAAGATTCGCAATAACTGCACTTCCATAATATTAGTAATGATTTGTGGATCAAAACCGTCATCAATATAACGCAATGCTAATAAGGTTTGCTCGTACCAACCTTCTAACGGCTGACCATCCGGAAATGCAGCATCAATTAAACTTAAAATATAGGTTGCATAAGCGTTTAAGGTGATATCTTGACTGATCGACTGCCACTGCCGGTATTCCTTAGCCGTGTTAACAAAAGACAATCCATCCATTCGAACATCGCCAACGAATGTTCCATGGGTAAACGGTAAAATAGCCGCTGCCAAGCGGAACCCACGCTTACGCGCACCACGAATAAAAAACATTTTTTTGCCAAAACGGTTGGTTAGAATTTTAACCAGCATGTCACGTTCGCGATAGTCCTTGCGCAGCATGACAATACCATTAAAATCAGTAATTTCTCGTTGTGCCAACGCAACCTCCCACGACTATTTTAATAATTCTTTTTCTGATAGCCTAATTCAGTTAAATAGCGTTGATTATCACGCCAATTTTTATCAATTTTGACCCAGAGCTGCAAATAAACTTTATCACCTAATAGGTGTTCAATATCTAAGCGGGCACGGGTACCAATTTCTTTAAGCATTTTACCGCCTTTGCCGATGATAATGCCTTTTTGGCCCTCGCGTTCGACAATGATCGTTGCTTCGACTTTTAATTTATCCTGATCATTGCGCCGCATCCGTTCTACATTAACCGCAACAGAATGCGGAACTTCATCACGAGTTAATTGTAATATTTTTTCTCGGATCAGTTCCGACACCACAAAATATTCGGGATGATCCGTAATTTGATCATCCGGATAATATTGCGGACCTTCTGGCAAGTTTTGGTTTAAAGTAGCCAATAGTTCATCAACATTGTTACCTTCTAATGCAGAAATCGGAAAGACTTTAGCAAAATCCATTTCTGCTTGATACTGTTCAACAAACGCTGGTAATTCATTGGGATGCACCGTATCAATTTTGTTGACGACTAAATAAACGGGCTGTTTGACCCGCTTTAATTGATCAATGATGAAAGTATCGCCAGGACCCATATGTTCATGTGCGCTAACCATAAATAATACGGCATCGACCTCATTTAAAGCTGAGGTTGCAGAACTCATCATGAATTCATCTAATTTATTTTGCGGTTTGTGAATACCAGGTGTATCAATAAAAACGATCTGGCTTTGTTCAGTGGTATAGATACCTTGGATCTTATTACGGGTCGTCTGTGCCTTGTTAGACATAATTGCGACTTTTTGACCGACAACGCGGTTTAAAAAGGTCGATTTACCCACATTGGGCCGACCAACAATGGCGACAAAGCCAGAATGGAATGCTGCTTGTTCTTCACTCATTTGTTAACTCCTGTTCATGTTTAAGGATAGTTTCGTTTCCGAAACGCTTATTTTCGCGACGGATGTCCTTGCTATGGTTCTTGCGGCATGCACTTTGCCACAAGAATAGACATCGCCCGAAACATCAAAGATTATTAGCGTACTTAGCTAATAATTTTCTACTAATGTGGAGTAGTCCGTTCTAAGCCAGCAAGCTGGCAAGACGGACAGGCTCCTGTTCATATTTAAGGGATAGTTTCGTTACTGAAGCACTTATTCTTGCGACGGATGGGTTCCTTACAGTAACTGTAGCAGCTTAGGTAAGAAGATGATCAGTCCCACCAATATGGCAAATAATGCTGCAAATAAAACTGCTGCTGCAGCCATATCCTTAGCGTATTTAGCTGCCAAGTCATAGTGGCGGGCTGTCAGTAGATCAACTACGTTTTCAACGACCGTATTCGCAATTTCACTTTGAATGACCAAAAAAATAGCTAAGCAGAGCCATAACCATTCATTTTGTGCTAATTGTAGCCACCAGCCGCAACCCAGTGCTAATAAACCGGCCAATAAATGCCAACGCATATTGCGTTCGAGCCGTGCAACCACTATAAAACCCATGAACGCATGCCGCACACTCTGCAGTAGATTACGATTCTTAGTGGTTTGTTTATCTTTTAAGGCCATACGCATCTAATATTTCGCGTTGCAACGCGAACATTTCTTTTTCTGCTTCTGGTGAACGCATATGATCATAGCCATTCAAATGTAAGAAGCCATGCACCACCAAAAAGCCTAATTCACGTTCAAAAGAATGCCCATAATCGTCAGCCTGCTCTTGCGCTTTATCAACTGAAACCATTAAATCGCCGATGTTCCGCGGAACGTGCATTTCTTCCGGCATAATAATAACATCCTGATCATCAGGGTCTTCTTCAATGGCAAAACTGATCACATCCGTTGCTCGATCAGTATCGCGGTACTCCTTATTGATCTGATGAATTTCGTCATTATGCATTAATGTGACTGACATTTCCGTGTCAGCTGGTAATTTCATATAGTTACCGGCAAATTCTAATACGTCTTGAATCAGCTTCAAATGTTCTGGTGATGCTGCTTCCGTATGGTCAAATATTTCTAAATCCACGCGACTTCCTACCCTTCAAAATAATATTGTGCTTACCGACTTTGCTGATCATAAGCCGCAATGATACTGGCAACAACCGGGTGCCGTACCACATCAGCGGCACTAAAACTGACAAAGGTAATATGATCAATGTCCTGCAAAATACGCTGCGCCTGCACCAAACCGCTATTTGCGCTACGAGGAAGATCAATTTGCGTAATATCGCCATTAACAATCATTTTTGAGCCAAAACCAAGCCGAGTCAGAAACATTTTCATTTGTGCTGGCGTTGTATTTTGTGCTTCATCTAAAATGACAAAAGCATTATCCAACGTCCGTCCCCGCATGTAAGCCAATGGCGCAATTTCAATAACACCGCGATCCATCAACCGTGTGGTATGCTCAGCACCTAAAATATCGTATAACGCGTCATATATGGGGCGCAAATAAGGATCAACCTTTTCTTTTAGATCACCAGGTAGAAAACCTAGGCTTTCCCCAGCTTCAACTGCTGGCCGGGTTAAAATTATTTTTTCAACGGTACCGCTTTTTAATGCGGCAACGGCCATAACCACCGCTAAATAAGTTTTCCCAGTGCCGGCTGGACCAATACCAAAAGTAACATCATTATGCTGGGCTGCCTGCACGTATTGTCGCTGACCAAAGTTCTTGACCCGAATCGGCTTGCCCCGCCGATTTTTAATCAATTCCGTTGCGTATAGATCTTGAAAATACTCTAAGGTCCCACGAGTAGCCATTTTAATAGCACTGACCACATCTTCTGCGCTAACGGCGATCCCTTGACCCAGCAGCTGTAGCAAATTAGTCAAAACAGCATAAGTTTGACTAGTTGCTGCGCTAGTGCCGGTGATTTTAATTTCGTTACCGAACGCATTTAACGTCACTTGAAGTCCATCTTCCAATAACGCCAAGTTTTTATCCTGATTGCCCATTAAACTGACTGCCTGTTCCGGACTACTAACACGGAATACTTTAACGACTTGTTCTTCTGTCAAAAGCGTGCTCCTTTTCAATAAATTATACTACCGCTTTTATCGCTATTAATTTATTAATTAGTTACCCAACCGCTGATTTTATTGATCAACAATTAGCTGAATAATTTCCATAAATGTCCTTATAAAATCGTCAATTCTTTATTAAAAATGATAGCACAACCCAGCTTAAAAAGCATCCGCTTGTCACGGCAGATATTTTGGCTCTATACTTTTTCCTGTTGATAGATTGACCAACGTGGTAATCTATTAACAGGATTTTTGTGTAAAATAAAAAAAGCCCACAGGCCCCATACACAAATTTCACCCACTACAGCGTCATTTGAAAGGATATGAAGACCCATGAACT